>JARIDM010000169.1 GCA_029263945.1 Sporosarcina sp. | reverse complement strand
AACAATATAATTAGAAATCGTTTCTTCATTAGATCACCTCCTTTTATTTGACTTCACTTATACTTGTTCAATATAGAACTTGCTTATTCCTTTATTTATATAACGTTAAGTATCTAAAGTACATTAAGGGAAATAGGTAAAGAAAATCAATCGTCTTTTTTATTAGATTGAGCGTTATCGATGGTATAATTTTTTATTTCTAATTTAGTAGAAAATCTTCAATTTAGTTTATTAGGCTACTGGGAAAGTGATGACTTACTTGAATCAATTTCATATCTCTGAGCCCTTGCGGCTCTAGTTGTTAAATCATAAAAAAATAGAGCACCTCCCCAAATCCTGTATAATGATAGTTACCAAACACACATTAACAGACTGGAGGAATGCTCTATGCCTATTATACGACAAGAAAGCCTATTTGACATGCAAGTTTTATTTGACTTAGAACCTACCTATCGATTTAATGCGATTTTATCTGCTATTGATATCCATCCAATCCTTGATGTGGTAATGAAAAAGTCTAGATTTGGACCCAAACAATCACTTAATTACTCTGCGATGATTTATTCCTTAATCATTCGAATCACTGAACGTATTCCATTCATTAAAGATCTTGTAAAGCGTCTTACTTCAGATTTGCGATTTAAGGTTGATTGTGGATTCCTGATATCCGATGAGATTCCATCGGAAGCTTCCTATTCGCGTATGATCTCATTGATTAGCGAGTCTGATGCGTTAGAGATTGTGCAAGAACGTCTACTTCTCCAAGCAATATCAGAAGGATTTGTATCAGATGAAACGATAGCTATCGATGCAACACATGTAGAAGCTCGTGATCGTGCGCCTTTTAAAGCCGATAAAGTTAAAAAGGAGCCCCAAAAACGAGGACGTAAAAAGAAAGAGGAACGTAAACAATGGTTACTTGAAAAGGCTGAAATAGAAGAAAATCTCCCGATTTATGAAAAGAAAATTGGAAATCAACTTGATGCATCCCTTACGGAACTTCGTTCCTCTGTCCCAACTGAACCAAAATGGGGAATAAAGAAAAACAGTGAAGGAAAAAACGTGTTTTGGTATGGATTTAAATGTCATCTGGCGGTTGGAACACAAAGTCAATACATTCTTCAATCGCTGTTTTCTTCTGGTAATCTTAACGATGGAAAAGCTGCGATTCCCTTATTAAAAGGTGTTAAAGAACGCTTGCCACAAATGAAAATAAAGTATGTGACAATGGATGCAGGTTACGACTATCGCCCAATTTATGAACAAATTTATCATAATGGATCGCAATCTGTCATTGCCTATAATAAGAAGAACGAACCCGAGCTAATTGGATTTGATAAGCATTTTGCACCCACATGTGTACGAGAACATTCCTATTGTTATGATAGCTTTGATGTAAAGTATGAAACATTAAAATATACAAGGCCTAAGGAATGTAAGGACTGTCCACTAGCTAACGATAGTTTATGTCAGAAGATTTATAAAAAGAAAATTACAGATGACCACAGGCGTTACACTGCACCAGCACGTGGCTCCGTGAAATGGGATGATATCTATAAGGAACGAAGTTCCGTTGAACGCGTAAACGCTTATTTAAAATGCTACTTCCTTCTAAATCAGATTTATCATTGTACCGGAAAGAAAGCTAAAGTTCATTTTGATTTAAATCATATTGCATACAATGCCAGTAAACTTGCCGTTGACCGTCTTACGCGTCTTCAATTATCGGCAACAGCATAAATCTATATTTCATTCGTTTTTTTAAGAAATCATTATAACTTCTATTTCTTTATGATTTTTTAAAAGTGCGCATTATGAAATTGATTCAACCAGTTAATATAAAAAAACAAATCATAATTAAGGAAGAGTATCTTAGAAGCATTTATCAAACCACCATCCATGTCATTTAAAAATATACCAATCAATCGATTTAATAATAGGGTCTTATTGCGACACTAGCACACCATATAGTTGAGTCGAAGCGTTCTCTAGCTGTATGTTGTGTCGTTATAGCAAGGGAAGGTTATTATGAAATTGACTCAAATGACCAAACATTAAAATTTATATTGATGTAAATATTCATTACTGTTGAGTTTTGTTGCTCCATGTTTGATAAGTGTAGTTCGCAGTTACAGTCTGAGCATTTGTCAGATTACAAGGATGTGCAACCTTATAACGCGTACCCGTCGCTTTTACCCAATTACTTCCCGCGGTTAATTTCCATGTTCCTTTAGGAACAGACCAGGTTGTCGAAAGGGTCTTGGTGTTATTATATCCATAGCCTACATTTGCGGTGATTTTAGCGCCGCTTTGAAGGACTTTAAAGGATGCTTCGCCACCAATATTTACAGTCGCTGCGTGAGTAATGGCAACAGACCTAGTTACTGAATCAGGAGAACTGCTTAGGTTTGTGGCAATATGTGTGAAGTCTGTTTTTGTGAAGTAGTTTTAGACTTGTAAGAAGTTGTGTATGTTCCTACTTCTGTGCAAGACATTGGTGAAATAATAGGTTCAGCGTTTGTTTCCGCATTGACTTCAGTTAATGAAAAACCAGCAAGTAGTATAAGTCCTAGGCATGAAGATAATAAAGTTTTGGGTAATTTCATGACATCCTCCTTAAAATTTCTTAATTTATATTTACATGCTAGCAACAAGGTTTCGAATAGTCAATATACTTTATTGGCATTGCATAAATAAATTTGGACTAGTCAACTCCCGCTTATTTGGATATAAGTTAAGTTAATTTAAAGGAATAGCCCGTTATACTATTTCGGTCAAAAAATTTAAAAGAGATCGTAGAATTAAAGATAATTCTAATCCACTTTTTAAGTATTGTATTTTTGTATCTAAATAGACTTGATAGCTTCAAACATTATGATTAATCCTAAGGAATCATGAATAACAAAAAATTGGTTGGTGGTTTATTTGTTATTTATCGTATATTTGGCTAGGGTGAAATAACAGCATTAGTTATTCATCAGTTAACGATTCAGTTTGACAAGATCCAAAAAAGAACTTGATGTTAAAACCTGGATTACTTGAGAAAGAGTGCTCATGTACAAACTTTTAGGGATGGACTTGCAGGTGCACTGACCACTTTTTCTACGTTACATAAAGAGTTGATAGAGCTGTGGCATCATGAGAAAAGGAAAGCCATCAGCTACGCGGTGATTACCTATGGCGGTGGACTTTTACTGGCATGGATTGGCTACATACTTATATAAAAAGGATGAATTGATATGAAAAAGCAAGAACGTTCGAATCAAAAATGGAAAGGTAAATCAACGCTGACGACGATTATCGCAGCGATCGTTATCGCGTTAGTTTGGTTCCTTTTCCCAGAAGATGACTTAGGCGAAAGCAGTCGTGACGGCTTAATCCCTGTTGAATTTGTGCGAACACTTGACGGCGATACGATTCGTATTATGTACGAAGGGGAAGAGCGGAAAGTTCGATATTTATTAATTGATACGCCTGAAACGAGTGATTCACCCGAAGAAAATCAGCCTTTTGCAGAAGAAGCGTTGAAGCGAAATGATGAGTTACTAAATAGTGGTCAGCTAGAGATCGAATTCGATGTGGGGGACCGCGAAGATCATTATGGTCGTTTACTTGCGTATTTATACATAGACGGTGAAAGTGTTCAAGAGAAATTGCTAGAAGAAGGATTGGCAAGGGTGGCCTATATTTACGAGCCAAATACAAAGCACCTTAATTTATTTAAAAAAGCTGAAAATAAAGCCAAAGCAGTAGATAAAGGAATATGGTCAATTCAAGGTTATGTAACCAATCGTGGATTTAATCATTAAAAAAAGGTTGACTTCTTTTCTTAAAATGGTAAGCTTCTAATCAACTAGATTTTATATTTTTAAAAAGAAAACTTGAGAAGATGACTGAGTAGTATGTTTGTGTGCAGCGACAGAGACTGAACGGCTGGTGAAAGTTCAGGCAGCAAACGATATGAATTACACCATCTGTATCTCTCATTTTGTAATGAAGTGGATGACCATGTGAAAAACGGTCAATCAATTAGGGTGGTAACGCGGAGAACTCTTCGTCCCTTTTCAAGGGATGGTAGGGTTTTTTTGTATTCAAAAATCGTTCTAAAGAGAGAGGGTTACAGCATGTTCAAGATTAAATCCGTTATTTCACCTACAGTTGCTGAGTCGTTGGGATTGGTTGTGGTTATTATTGCCATGATTAACGTGAGTATTCTTAAATTTGACTCCGTACCGCATTTACCAATTCTATTTTCTATTTTACTGTTAATTTGTTATGGCCTGCTCAAAAAGGTTTCCTATCGTAAATTGGAAAAAGGATTAGTAGAAGGTGCGTCGGCTGGAATGAGTGCCGTTTTCCTCTTCTTCTTTATCGGAATCCTAATCAGTAGCTGGATCATGAGTGGTACGATTCCATCACTCATTTATGCAGGATTTACGTTGATCACGCCTACTTTTTTCTTTGCAATTGTGTTTGTCGTTACAGCTGTTGTTGGAATCTCAGTTGGAAGTTCACTTACAACAGTCGCAACAATCGGCGTTGCCTTTATTGGGATGGCAAGTGTACTTGATTTGTCGCTAGCAATCGCTGCGGGTGCAATTGTATCAGGTGCATTTTTCGGAGATAAGATGTCACCACTTTCCGATACAACAAACTTAGCTTCTTCGATCGTTGGCGTGGATTTGTTTGAACATATTCGTAATATGGGGTGGACAACAATTCCAGCGTTTCTCATTTCACTCGTCAGCTTTGCTTTGTTATCCCCAAAAGTTACGTTGACGCATGTAGATAAAATTACCGTGTTCCAAGAAGGGCTACTGAGCACAGGCATGATTCACTGGTATAGCGTTATTCCAATCGTTGTCTTAATTATTTTGTCGATTATGAAAATCCCTGCGATGATGACGCTGGCAATTAGCTCTGCAAGTGCTGTCCTCATTACTTATTTCCATCAGGTATACAGTGCTTCAGAAGTATTTGGCATTTTGTTTGGTGGATTTGTGTCATCAACGGGCATTGAAGATATTGACCTTTTACTCACACGCGGCGGTATGGATAGTATGATGTTTACGGTAGGCTTGGTTTTGTTGGCGCTGAGTATGGGTGGGTTGCTATTTACACTCGGCATCGTACAATGCTTGCTGGCTAAAGTTGAAAGTCTTTTGAAGAAGGTGTCGTCTGTGATTGCGGCTTCAGCACTGACAGCGATTGGCATTAACGTGCTCATCGGTGAACAGTATTTATCCATTTTATTAACAGGGCAAGCTTTCCAATCGCAATATGAGAAAGTAGGACTTGCGAATAAAAACCTAAGTCGCGTGATGGAAGATGCGGGAACCGTAGTGAATCCACTTGTTCCGTGGAGTGTGTGTGGAATATTCATCGCAGGCGTGTTAGGGGTTAGTACGGTTGAGTATTTACCATTTGCATTCTTCTGTTTGTTGTCCCCAATCTTAACCGTTTTGTTTGGCTACCTTGGGAAAACACTGACGTATACGGAAAAGGCCTAATCGTTATTGTGGAGGGTGATAAAAATGGACGCGGTTATGAGTGCTTATTTTAAGAATTTGGAAGCGAAGGACAAAACGCTTCAATATGAGGCCTTTCAACAGATTATCTCGGCGACTCACGAGAAGGTAAACTGGGCCTATGACGTTTGGGATGAATTAAAAACATGGTTAACTGATCAAGATAACCACAAGAGAGCTAGGGCAGCTCAGTTTCTATCGAATTTGGCGATCAGTGATCCTGAGAAGCGAATCATAGATGATTTTCAAATTTTATGGGGGGTCACAAAAGACCCCAAGTTTGTAACCGCCCGTCATAGTCTTCAAGCAATCTGGCGAGTGGGCTTGGCGGGGGTAGAACAGAAAAACCTAGTGATTGACCATTTCGAAAATCGATTCCGAAATGGCGACGAAGAAAAACATCATACATTGATTCGGTTTGATATGATCCAAGGGTTACGTAATCTATATGATGTACTAGAGGATGAGTCGATTAAAAAAACAGCATTAAACTTAATCGAACTAGAACGAGATTCAAAATATAAGAAAAAGTATTTATCCGTTTGGAAATGAAAAAATCTCTGTCTCTTGTGGTTATGCAAGGGACGGAGATTTTTTAATCTAGTTTATTGAAAGTGTTTACAATTGTCTCCCAAAGTAGCATGATGAAGCCGATTAGAAATAGGATAATTGAAAAATAGAAGAAAAAGGAGAGCCCCATTGTTTGCATACCTTCATCAGGATATGAGTTTCCTAAGATGGCATACCACAGTTTAGAGCCTGACCAACTGTCTAATGCAGTACTAAAAACGGCGCCCGCAACTAAGATTGCTGAAAATAAGAGGGTTCCACATAGCAAAAAAGCTGCACCAATAATCATTCTGTTCATGGGATTACTCCTTTCAAATGGGAAGTCAGCATAGTTAGAATTGGGAGTTAATTATACAAGCTACTGAAACAGATAGCTATCACTAATTGACTAACTTACTTTAAATTAAATTTCTCTACATAATTTGTGGCTTCTCTTAATGCTTTTTCCTCTAGTGGAATTCGAACAGACAACATCCAAAGGTTGAGAAAAAAGAAAATGACAGCTGTGTAGGTTGCATTGAACATGAGCGGAAGAACGATCAATTCAACGGTGACGATGACGTAATTTGGATGGCGAATCCATCGATAGGGCCCTTTACTGACCACTTCGGCGCCAGGTAAAATAATGATTTTTGTATTCCAAAACTTACCGAGTGAAGTTAAACACCAAATTCTAGCGACTTGTGTGAGTGCAAACAGGATAAAAAAGTAGATGCCTAGTTTAGAGAATCCTAACCCCCTATACACATATTCGAGGAGTAGGGAGAGGAAAAAAGCTGTATGCATCATGACCATGAGTGGATAATGCGCTTTGCCAACCTCAAAAGCGCCTTGACGCATCATCCATTTTTCATTTCGTTTCGCAATAACGAGTTCAACAAGTCGCTGTACAATGACGGCAGACATAATAAGAATAAAAACCATGATAGAACGTCCTCATTCCCATTTCAATAACAGCAATTCCCCGCAAAAACCTGGGCCAAGCGCCGCCATTAAACCGTAATCACCAGCAACTGGCTTATTTTCCATGTATCGCTTCAATACATATAGAATTGTAGGCGAAGACATATTGCCATGTTCTCTTAACGTATCTCTAGACATCTTTGTTTTTGTTTCATCAAAATCTAAGGTTTCTTCGTACGCTGTCAGTATTTTTTTACCGCCTGGATGCGCAACAAAATGAGCGATGTCTGTTTGCGTTAGCTCATGTTTGTTTAAAAAATCATGAACAACTGGACCGAGCCATTCCGTAATGATGGCGGGAATGCTTTTGGAAAAAATGACATGTAAGCCGTTATTCTTAACATCCCACCCCATCACATCTTCTGAGTTTGGCATGAATTTCGAAGCTGTGCCAATGATTCGAGGCATAGGTTGCGCAGTCTTTATGTGAGATTGCGCACCAGTAACTAACGTACAAGCAATGCCGTCAGCGAATAAGGAAGCACCGACGAGATTACTTTTCGAGTAATCATCTTTTTGAAAAGTAAGGCTACAGAGCTCGACTGCAAGGACAAGGACATTGGCTTTTGGATATGCCAGGCAATATTCATACGCGCGGCTAAGTCCAGCGGCACCCCCAGCACAGCCAAGTCCCCAAATCGGTATCCTTTTCGTATCATCGCGAAAGGGTAAGGCGTTCATTATCCGTGCTTCAATACTAGGGGTTGCAATTCCACTACTGGAAATGTAAAAAATCGCATCAATATCGCTTGCGGTGATCGCACTTGGTGCATTTTTAAGACAACTTTCAACCGCTTGTACACCGTAAGTAACCGCGTGGTCAATGTATAACTGATTGCGTTCTTCAAAATCATGTGCTTGTTCAAACCATTCGATGGGCATAGAAAGGTTGCGCGTTTCAATATCCCCGTTATCAAAAACACGTAACAATCGTTCGATCCCTTTGAAGCGTTCACTAAACAAGGAACGTGTTAACGCAACTGCTTGTTGTTGTTTAATTTCATGAGGGGGCTTCACTGTACTTACAGCTAAAACTTTTGGCATACTATACCTCCGTTATCATTTGGGTAAATGCAGCAATTGTTATTCGTTTAGTAACTCCTAAAGTTTATGAAACTTTCTCGTGGGCCATTCATCAATTTCAATTCTTTACGCAAAATTAAACTTGAATATTATCTTTCGTTACCCTAGACCAGTAGTTAGCTAAACGTATCCATGAACTTCTTGAGCGCAAACGACTGATACCCATCCTTTTTCGTGATAATTCCGAGGTGCCAAAGTAAAGGCGGCGCTTGCAGAGGCACCATAACAATATTTTCGTTGTTTTGTTTGTCGAAAATCGATTGAGGAAGCAAAGCAATTCCAAGACGGGAGGCTACGAGTTCAACGATTAGATCCCATTGCGAACTTTCATATGAAATTGTTGGGTTAAAACCCGCTTCACGACAGGCACTGATAATGTAATTGTGTAGCGTAAATTCTTTTGAAAATAAAATAAACTCTTCCTCTTTTAAATCCTCTAATGTTAGGTCTTTTCGTTTTGCCAGCAGGTGCTCTTTATGAACGAATACAAAAAATTCATCGGAGATAAAGGAATGGACATTGAAAAGGGAATCGTCGGTTGGCAAGACAACAATCCCAGCGTTTATGTCTCCATTTTGTACTAAATTCTCTACAACTTTCGCACCTAACTCATAAAGCTCAATCTTCACGTTCGGTGATTTTATATGAAGGTCTCTTGCAATCTTCGGAAAGAAGAGTGTGCCTATGAGCGGAGGCATCCCAATTTTAATAAGCCCTGTTGCGACGTCTTTTAGTTCGTCTAACAACAGGGGAAGTTCTTCTAACGCCGTGAGGGCCTTTCTGCCTTGTTGATAAACAACTTCTCCCGCATCGGTTAATTGCATTTGCTTCTTTGTGCGATTAAATAGCACAACATCTAATTCCTCTTCTAGCTTCTTAACTGCTTTACTTAACGAAGGTTGTGAGTGGTAAGAATGTTCCGCGGCCTTTGTATAACTTTTATGA
>JARIDM010000162.1 GCA_029263945.1 Sporosarcina sp. | reverse complement strand
GTCCAATTTTCCCCATGGCCGCGCCCCGTTTATGGATCGGATAAACAAGTAGAACAACTTGTGTCATCAGCGGTAAAATAATTGCTGTACCTGCCGCTTGTACAATACGGCCTACTAATAAAAAGATAAAAGCAGGTGCGATTGCTGAAATGAAAGTACCTACAATTGAAAACAGAAGAGAGGCAATAAACAACTGTCTCGTTGTAAAACGTTGCATTAAAACAGCGGATATCGGAACCAGTACACCAAGTGTTAGTAGATAGCCTGTTGTTAACCACTGAATGGTTGATGCATCTGAATTATAGTCTATGATAAGTTGCGCAAAGGCCATATTTAAAGCTGTTTCATTAAAAAGACCAATAAATGCTGCGATTAAAAAAGCACTGATGATTTTTACACGATGTTCATATAAATTATTATTCATAAAATTCCTCCCAAAACTTACTCCTCATTTACTTTACCACGTCTTGATTTAAAAGTACTTTTCTAAGATTACCCCTCCATATACATTTAAATTCAAGCAAATTAAAAAGCCGCGGCGATACCTTCGCGGCTTTTCGTTTATTCAATTTCTGCTTTTGGATCCTTGTAAATATGTGTTACTTGGCCGTCTTTTTTCTCATCAGCAATAAAGCTACCATTTGAAGAACGATCAACCAATCTGAGCGAACCAGCTTGAACTGGAATTTTATGATTATTTGTTGTCGATAGTACAATGATTTCATCATTTGTTACAATTTTAGCATCCACCACTTTATGTGGATTTGACTGTAATTCCCTTAGCACAACAACACCACGCTGCGCTCTTTTCGCAAGTTCAAGTTCTTTAAGTCCCATACGTTTCATAGAACCCCGTTGTGTAGCAATAACAACTGAAGCACTTTCATTCTCAACAATTGCCATCGAAACGAGTTTATCGTCCTCTTTTAAATTAATGCCAATAACCCCTGCAGTGCGAACACCTGTAGTCGAAATTTCAGCAAGCGAGAATCGTAGTGCGTATGCTTGTTCGGTAAAGAAAACAATATCTTCTGTCCCTTTAACCAATTTTGCATCAATCATTTCGTCGCCCTCGCGTATTCCCATTGCTTTGTATGTTCGATTGTATCGACGAACATTGTAACTTGCGAGTGCAGATTGTTTGATTAATCCGTTTTTAGAAGCAGTTACAATCGTAACAATTTCTTCAAAGTTTTCTACACCAACCACAGCAATAATCGTCTCGTTTGGTTCCAGTGGAATAATACTTGAAATATGCTGGCCTAAATCGCGCCATCTAATATCTGGCAGTTCAAATACAGGTTGATACATATAATTTCCGAGTGATGTAAATAACAACAGATGATGCTGCGTGTTCATTGGCGCTTCGTACAGCATGTAATCTGATTCCTTCATATCATGTCCAGTTCCATTGGATGCACTATAGGAACGAACGCTCGTCCTTTTTACGTAGCCGTCTTTTGTAACAGATACCATGACTTCTTCACTTGGCACTAAGATGTCGATATCCACTTTTAATTCTTCGATTTTCTCTTGAATCACAGTTCTTCTTGGTTCTGCGAAGTTCTTACGAATAACCGTAAGCTCTTTTCTAATGACTGCTATTAACTTCTTTTCACTATTTAAAATTTCATCTAGTTCTTTGATCAGCTCACGCAGTGACGCATCTTCTCTTTGTAGTTCAGTAATGTCGGTATTTGTAAGCCTGTAAAGTTGAAGGGAGACAATCGCTTCAGCTTGAATTTCAGAGAACGCAAATTTTTCAATGATATTATTTTTAGCATCTCGTTTGTCTTTTGATCCGCGAATCGTTTTAATGACCTCGTCTAAGACCGATAGCGCCTTCATAAGTCCTTCAACGATATGTAAACGATCTTTTGCTTTTTGAATATCAAATTGAGACCTACGTGTAAGGACATCTTTTTGGTGATTAATATAAGCATCTAATAACATTGGTAAAGACATCAGTGTCGGTCTACGTCCTGAAATTGCAATCATATTAAAGTTATACGTAACTTGTAAATCTGTATTTTTCAGTAAATATTGTAAAAGTCCCTTGCTGTCAGCATCTTTTTTCAATTCGATAACGACACGAAGTCCTGTTCTGTCCGATTCATCACGAACATCTGCAATGCCATCTAGTCTACGGTCAATACGGAGTTCATCCATTCGTTTAACCATATTGGCTTTATTCACTTCATAAGGAATTTCAGTAATGACAATTTGAGATTTACCGCCTTTTAACTGTTCAATTTCTGTTTTTGCACGGATAATAAATCTGCCTTTTCCCGTTTCATAGGCTGTTTTAATACCGTCAGTTCCTTGGATAATTGCCCCAGTTGGAAAATCAGGTCCTTTTATAACGGTCATCAATTCATCTACTGATACATTTGGATTTTTCATGCGCATCAATACAGCATCAAGTACTTCATGCAAGGCATGCGGTGGAATGTCCGTTGCATAGCCCGCAGATATACCAGTTGAACCATTTACTAATAAGTTTGGAAATTTTGCAGGAAGTACAGTTGGTTCTGGTTCTGTATCATCAAAGTTCGGAACGAAATCCACAGTGTCTTTTTCAATATCCCGCAACATCTCTCCTGCGATTGCAGATAATCGCGCCTCTGTATAACGCATCGCGGCGGCTGAATCACCGTCAATTGAACCGTTATTTCCGTGCATTTCAATCATCATATGACGCAGTTTCCAGTCCTGACTCATCCGAACCATTGCTTCGTAAACAGATGAATCACCGTGTGGATGATAGTTACCAATTACGTTTCCGACAGTTTTTGCCGCTTTACGAAATGCTTTTTCATGTGTATTGCCTTCATGATGCATTGCATAAAGAATTCGGCGTTGAACTGGTTTCAATCCATCCCGTGCATCGGGTAATGCGCGGTCTTGAATGATATACTTACTATATCTTCCAAATCTATCCCCAATCACTTCTTCGAGTGGAAGGTCTTGAAATTTTTCTACACCTGTCATTCATAATCCTCCTCGACATGGATAAATTCATTATCTAATATATTGTGTTCTTCAATTTGACCAAAATCGACGTTCTCTTCAATCCAACGTCTTCTCGGTTCAACTTTGTCGCCCATTAAGGTTGTAATGCGGCGTTCTGCTTTTGCCCCATCCTCAATGGTTACTCGAATAAGTGTTCTTGTCTCAGGATTCATCGTTGTATCCCATAACTGATCCGCATTCATCTCTCCAAGACCTTTATACCGCTGTAACATATAATTCTTACCGATTTTTTCGATGGCTTCATCCAAATCTGTTTCTGTCCATGCATAGGCTAATTTTTCCTTTTTCCCTACACCTTTGAAAACTTTAAATAAAGGAGGAAGTGCAATGAAAATTTTCCCTGCTTCGATTAACGGTTTCATATAGCGATAAAAGAAAGTCAACAAAAGAACTTGAATATGTGCCCCATCGGTATCGGCATCCGTCATAATGACAATTTTATCATAAGCCGAGTCTTCTACATTAAAGTCAGCGCCGACCCCGCCACCAATTGCATGGATAATCATATTAATTTCTTCATTTTTCATAATGTCGTCAAGTTTTGCTTTTTCTGTGTTAATTACTTTCCCTCGAAGCGGCAAAATCGCTTGAAAAACTCGATCTCGACCTTGTTTGGCAGAACCACCAGCAGAATCACCCTCGACGAGGTATAATTCGTTTCTAGCAGCGTTTCTAGACTGTGCTGGCGTTAGTTTACCCGATAGCAGTGTATCAGACCTTTTACGCTTCTTACCAGACCTTGCGTCTTCACGTGCTTTACGTGCCGCTTCTCTTGCTTGTTGAGAACGAATTGCTTTACGGATCAGTGATGCGCTTAAATCTGCATTTTCTTCTAAGAAATACAGTAATTTCTGTGCAACCACTGCCTCCGTAATAGATCGTGCTTCACTCGTTCCTAATTTACTTTTCGTTTGTCCTTCGAACTGCAAGATTTCTTCTGGAATTCGAACAGAAATAATCGCAGAAATTCCTTCACGAACATCTGCACCTTCTAAATTCTTATCTTTTTCCTTAATCAGACCAGTTCTTCGCGCATAATCATTGAATACTCTTGTAAGTGCAGTTCGAGCACCCGTTTCATGTGTGCCGCCGTCTTTTGTACGCACGTTGTTCACAAATGAGAGGATTGTTTCCGAATAGCCATCACTGAATTGAAAAGCAAATTCGACTTCAATGTTGTCTGCCTCACCCTCTAAATATGCAACTTCATGTAGGACATCTTTTTCTTCATTTAAATATTCAACAAAAGCTTTAATACCAGTTTCATAGAAAAACACTTCATGCTTATCTGTACTTTCTTCTTTTAAATCGATCGTTAGGCCTTTCAATAAAAAAGCAGATTCTCTTAAGCGTTCGCTAATTGTATCGTATTGGTACTTGAGTGTTGAAAAAATGGCGCCATCTGGTTTGAAGTGAATCATCGTACCTTTTTCTCGAGTGGTGCCTATATTTTCAAGTGTCGTCGCCGGTTTGCCACCATTTTCAAAACGTTGACGGAATATTTTACCGTCTCGGTAAATCGTAACCTCTAGCCATTCTGATAGTGCGTTTACGACAGCAGCACCAACGCCGTGAAGGCCACCACTTGTTTTATAGCCACCTTGACCAAACTTACCACCTGCATGTAGCACGGTCATAATTACTTCAGTCGTTGGTTTTCCAGTTTGGTGAATACCTGTTGGCATCCCACGACCAAAGTCTCTGACGCTTATGCTGCCATCATTATGCAAAGTAACTTTTATTTCAGTACCAAAACCACCAAGTGCTTCATCTACGGAGTTGTCTACAATTTCGTATACGAGGTGATGAAGCCCACGTGTATCTGTTGAACCTATATACATACCAGGACGTTTTCGTACTGCATCTAATCCTTCAAGGACTTGTATTGAATTATCATCATAAGTAAAAATTTCTTGTTCTTTAGCCAAATTTCCGCCTCCATAAAACACAAGTTCATAACTACATCAATGTACAGTTTCTAAAGAAGGTTGTCAAATCAACGTTTTCAGAAACTCGCTCAATTAATTGTATATAAAAAAATGGGGAATTGCAATGAAGTGAGTGAAACTTTCCACAAACAAACGGAAACGACCATTGTCGGCACAACATCATTCTGCTAAACTAAAACCATAGATTGTTTAAGAATAGAGGCGCATACAATGGAATTATTAATCATTTTGCTTACCGCTTATATCATCGGTTCGATTCCTTCTGCATTATGGGTTGGTAAGCTATTTTACAAAAAGGATATTCGTGAGTATGGAAGTGGGAATCTTGGGGGTACGAATACTTTTAGAGTCCTTGGGAAAACGGCAGGTTTTATCGTTACGATACTCGATATATTAAAAGGGACTGTTGCAGTACTCTTACCTTTACTCCCATTCTTTTCATCCACTACGGTCAATCCCCTCATTTTAGGGTTCGCTGCGGTGATTGGTCACATGTATCCAGTGTTCGCCAAATTTAAAGGTGGTAAAGCTGTTGCAACTTCGGGTGGTGTATTACTCGGCTATAACTGGCCAATCTTTATTGTTGTTTTACTCACTTTTTTCATTGTTTTAAAATTGTCTAAAATGGTATCATTTACATCATTAGCTGTTGCTGTGGTCGCCGTCATTTATACCACTTTTCACTATATTAGAACAGATGACATCTATTTATTAGTCACTGTAGTTACTTTTGCACTCTTTATTTTTTATCGTCATCGGGCAAATATTTCTAGAATCAAAGCTGGAACCGAGCCAAAAATCACTTGGTTGTAATACAATAGAATGAGAAACCGAAAGGCTGGTGGCTCAAGTGAAAATTATCGTAACAGATGAAGCATGTACATGGTTTAAAGAAGAAATGGATGTAGTGTCTGGAGAGCACATTCGTTTCTTTGCAAGATACGGAGGGGCAAGTCCCCTTCATGAAGCATTTTCTTTAGGCGTTACCAAAGAAGAACCTGACGAAATTGCTACCCAAGTAACGCACGAAGGTGTAGTTTATTATGTTGATCGCCATGACCAATGGTTTTTTGATGAACATGATTTAACTGTTCAGTTGGCAGAAGACCTAAATGAAATTACTTATGCGTACAAAAAATCGTGATGGCCTCTCGCCTCACGATTTTTGTATGTATTGACATAAAAAGGCTATAACAACCCAAAGCGTTTTAATTGTCTAGACAATCCCTCTTCAAGCAAGATCCTACGCTCAAGTTCTCCAAACAAATCAAAGTGTGGATAGTCTTCTTTCATATCAATCCAATGCGGTTTTAAGTTATATTGCTTTCCCCACTCAATCAATTTATCCAAATCTGCACAGCCCACTTTTGTTACAGTTTTGCATCCAGGAAAACGATCATCTACCCAATAATGTGTTAAAAATGCAATTTCCCCTTTATAAACTGCAACCTTCCATGCATTTAATTCGCTTCTTTTAATTCCAAATGCCATTAGTCTTCCAACCTTTGAATTTCTTTATATTTCGCATCCCATTCAGGTGCAATTTTCTTTAAAGAAACAGGACGGAAATTTTCTTTTTTCACAACAACGTGTTCCGTTTTTGCCGTTGCTGCAATGGTTCCGTCTTCATGAAGGATTTCATAGCCGTACAACGTTCTAATTCTACCATGTGACTCGACCCAAGTGCGCACCCATGCATTCTGTCCATATTTCATCGCCGCCTTATATTGGATAGACAAATCCGTTACTGGAGACAAGTAGCCTTCTGCTTCTAGCCCAGCATATGTAAAACCTAAATCCTTAATCAGCTGTGTTCGTCCTATTTCTAACCAAACTAAATAATTTGCATGGTAAACGACGCCCATCTGATCTGTTTCTGCATATCGAATTTCAATTTTCTTTTCACTTACAAACAAAGTACTCACCTCTGTTTCTATTATACAAAACCTTCTCATATTAAGTGTGTTGTAGGATTTAAAAAAGGTGCCCCATTAAAGGGCACCTCCTACGATTTAGTTTGTTTTCATTTTGTCGCGAAGAACCATTTGTAAGATTCCACCGTGACGGTAGTAATCAACTTCAACATCAGAGTCGAAACGTGCCAGAACATCAAATTCTGTCACAGTGCCG
>JARIDM010000148.1 GCA_029263945.1 Sporosarcina sp. | reverse complement strand
TCTGTTACCACCTCATCAAATGATCTTTGTGTGGATGGTTCAAAGAAGCGCATCCGATCGATTTCATTATCAAAAAACTCAAGTCGGACCGGTTCTTCTTCATTGAGCGCATAAATATCAACAATGTCCCCACGAATACTGAATTCGCCTGGAGCTGCTACCATAGATTCGCGATTGTAACCCATGGCGACAAGCTTATCCGGTAGCGTTTCGAATGTAACTGTTTCTCCTTCTTTAAAAGTGAGGTTGATACAGAAATTGGTGAGACGGCGAATGGTCAACAAAGCGAAATCCTAAATACAAATGATTTAACACTAGAGGAAGTTACGCAATCAGTTGATGAACAAATAACAACTCAAAACCATCCTATTGAAGCGATTCAAGAACCAGAACCAGAACCAGAACCAGAACCAGAACCAGAACCAGAACCAGAACCAGAACCAGAGAGATTAACAGAGCTCCCTGAAGACTTAAAAGAGGCGCAGGTTGTTGAAGTATATGCAGATGTGGAAGAAGAGAAGGTTGAAGCGGAGAAGGATGTAAAAGTTCTATCTTCAGATTCAATCCCACAGCAGCCTTTAATAGAGATGGATAAGGAAGAGCTACTTGATCATGAAGAAGTACTTGAGCCAATTACAGAAGTACCAAAAAAGAAAGAAAGAATCGTGCCATTTAATGTTTTAATGTTAAAGTCTGATAAGGCAAAGATAAAGCAAGATACATCAAAAGAGCGTTTACTTGCACGAGTTGAAATGCCACTTGAAAACACACGTGAAATTGAACAGGAAGTACCTACATCAGTTGTGGAAACGGCAAGTTTAGAAGTTGATATGGATGAAGAACTTGAACACTATTTATTTCCAGCTACAGACTATTTATTGCCTCCTGAATCCCAAATTGAAGATACTGAATGGCTACAGACACAATCTGAAAAACTTGAAGAATCATTATCGCATTTTGGGGTTACAGCTACAGTTATTGAGGCGGTGCAAGGCCCGACTGTAACACGTTTTGAGTTTACAGTTGGACAAGGAACTAAAGTGAGTCGCGTTCGAAATTTAACCGATGATTTAAAATTAACCTTAGCAGCAAGAGATATACGTATACAAGCACCAATCCCTGGGAAAAGTTCGATTGGAATCGAGATTCCGAATAGAAAAACACGCCCAGTTCGGATAGCAGAAGTCATACAATCCGATGCTTTTATGAAGTCTGATTCACCACTAGAAGCAGTTCTCGGCCTTGGGTTGACAGGAGAACCTGTGACAATCGATTTACGGAAAATGCCGCATGGAATGATTGCAGGTGCAACAGGATCTGGGAAGTCTGTTTGTATTAACTCAATTTTAGTTAGCCTACTTTATAAAGCATCTCCTGTAGATTTAAAAATGATGTTGATTGATCCTAAGATGGTAGAACTTGCACCGTTTAATGGCATTCCTCATTTAATAAGCCCAGTGATTACGGATGTGAAAGCTGCAACAGCAGCACTTAAGTGGGCAGTGAATGAAATGGAAAGGCGTTATGAGTTACTTGCACATGTAGGTGCGCGTGACATCGAAAGATATAATAAAATTGCAATAGAAAATAGGCAGTTTTCATTAAAAATGCCCTATTTGTTAATTGTCATTGATGAACTTGCAGATTTAATGATGGTAGCACCGGCAGATGTAGAAGTTTCTATTAGTAGAATTGCACAAAAAGCACGTGCTTGTGGAATTCATTTAATCATCGCAACGCAAAGGCCATCTGTGGATGTAATTACCGGTACAATAAAAGCAAATATCCCGACAAGAATTGCATTTTCCGTTTCTTCACAAGTCGACTCAAGAACGATTATTGACACGAATGGTGCAGATCGTCTACTAGGAAAAGGAGATATGCTTTACATTGGAAATGGGCAATCCTCACCTGTTAGATTACAGGGGACATTTGTCACGGACGATGAAATAGAACGTATAATAAAACATGTACAAAGTGAGGCATCCCCTAACTATTTATTTGGTCAGGATGAGTTGCTCAAAAGTGTAGTAGAAGAAGAGGATTCATTGTTTACTGAAGCTTGTTTATTAATTTATCAACAAGATAGTGCATCGACTTCGATGTTGCAAAGACATTTTAGCATTGGGTATAACCGAGCTGCTAAACTAATGGATCGAATGGAGAAACACGGATTTATATCTGCACAACAAGGTAGCAAAGCACGAGACGTCTATTTAACTGAAAAAGAATTGGAGAATCTTTCAGAGCCAATCATTTAGGTTGAATCGTATAATTTAAAAGAGTTTAGGGAATAAATAGTTGAGTATAAAGGGTGCCAAAACGGTCCCAGGAGGTTGTCATATGACATTGTTTCATTTTACAGGAATCAAAGGAGCGGGGATGAGTTCCCTTGCGCAAATACTTCATGATTCAGCCCACGAAGTACAAGGTTCTGATGTTGATAAGTATTTTTTTACGGAAGATCCTTTACGCAAAAGAAATATAA
The DNA here is from genome assembly GCA_029263945.1 of Sporosarcina sp. Classification (GTDB taxonomy): domain Bacteria; phylum Bacillota; class Bacilli; order Bacillales_A; family Planococcaceae; genus Sporosarcina. The sequence continues at coordinate 12,030 of JARIDM010000148.1, read as the reverse complement.
CCATTTATCCTTTTGATGCAAATAATATTAAGGCAGGGATGACAGTTATTGCAGGAAATGCTTTTCCTGATACTCATCCAGAAATAGTACGGGCAAGAGAATTAGGCGTTGAAGTTATTCGTTATCATGAGTTTTTGGGGACGTATATGCAAAAGTTCATTTCTATAGGTGTAACTGGTTCACACGGAAAGACATCGACAACAGGTCTTCTTGCGCATGTCATTTCTGGCTATGCACCTTCTGCTTATTTGGTAGGGGATGGCACTGGTAAGGGCACAGAGAATGCCGAGTATTTTGCGTTTGAAGCTTGCGAATATAAACGGCATTTTCTCGCATATGAACCCGATTATGCGATTATGACAAATATAGATTTTGATCATCCAGACTACTTTAAAGATTTAGAAGATGTTTTAGATGCTTTTGGCGAAATGGCTTTACGTGTTAAAAAGGGGTTAATTGCATGTGGTGATGATCCTCATTTACAAGCAATTCAAGCAAATGTACCTGTCGTTTATTATGGCTTTGAAGATACGAATGATTTTGCAGCCAAGAACATTAAAAAAGACGCGACTGGTTCCACGTTTGATGTATATGTAAGAAATTCATTCTATTTTACATTTACAATCCCGCTCACAGGCGACCATGCGATCCTTAATGCGCTTGGAGTGATTGCGCTCTGTCATTACGAAGGAATTCCTGCAGAACTCGTACAAGAGAGATTGGCAACGTTTCATGGTGTGAAAAGAAGGTTCTCTGTAATGGAAATAGAGGGACGAATCATTGTTGACGATTATGCACATCATCCAACTGAAATTAACGCAACACTACAATCTGCAAAACAAAAGTATCCAGATAAAGAGATTGTTGCGATTTTCCAACCGCATACTTTTACAAGAACTGCAGCTCTGTTAGAGGGATTTGCACAGAGTCTTTCTGAAGCAGATCATGTGTATTTGTGTGATATCTTTGGTTCTGCAAGAGAACAAGAAGCAAGCTTGTCGATTGATGAATTAATAAATAAAATACCAAATGCGCATTATTTAGACATGGAAAATATGACGCTACTTGAAAAACATGGTCGTGCAGCCTATTTATTCATGGGTGCTGGGGATATACAAAAATTTGTAAATGCCTTTAAGGAAGTACTTAATAAAAACGAAACAGCATGACTTTTTAAAGTCAGCTGTTTTTTTTTTTTTTTTTTAGACATCATATGAAAATTACTTATAATAAAAGAAGGAGAAATTTGTCATCTGTCGAATAAGTTTAGAGAGCAAAGGTTTAACTTTTAATTAGATAGGGAACACCAGTATTATGAAAACGAAAAGTTTTTAAAGGAGGACCAGTTTTGGAAATTTTGTTGTACATAGCGGCTATCGTCGCTGCAATTGCTTTTTTAATTTTATGTGTAAGTCTTTCAATGACGTTGTTTTCTTTAAAAACTACTTTGAATAACGTATCTGTAACAATGGAAGGTTTATCAGTTCAACTAGAAGGGGTCACGAGTGAAACGACGGCATTGTTAAAAAAGACAAATGATCTTGCTGAAGATATTCAGCAAAAGTCAGAGAAACTGAACACGGTTGTAGATGCTGTTAAAGGGCTAGGAAACTCGGTTACAGAGATTAACTCATCTGTTCATAAGGTTACACAATCCGTTGCGGTTGAAGCGGAACGCAATAGCGATAAAGTAGCGCAAGTCATTCAATGGAGTCAAGTTGCCATTGGAATTATGGACAAGGTAAATGAACGAAAAAGTAAAACAAAAGGTTGGACGGCTTATAAACCTGTCGAAATAAAGCGTCCATAATATAGAAAAGAAATTCTAGGAGGAATTATAATGAGTGAACATAAAAAAAATACTAACCATCAACAACTTCAAGGTGATTTTGATTCAGGAAATGAATTTTATCCACCAAGTCAATATGCGGATAGAGGGTACACAGACTCATTTTACGATGAGTATGAAGAATCAGGTGCAGGAAGTTTCTTATTTGGCGCCATCGTTGGTGGTGTAATTGGCGCAGCTGCAGCCCTGTTTTTAGCACCTAAAACAGGTAAAGAAATGCGTGAAGATTTTTCAACACAAGCTGTACAACTCAAAGATAAAGGCATTGAAATTAGCACAATCGCTAAAGACAAAGCAACAGAATATAGTGCAGTGGCAAAAGACAAAGCGACAGAATATGGCGCAGTAGCAAAAGACAAGGCAACAGAATATAGTGGAATTGCCAAAGAGAAAGCTGCTGAATTTAGCTCTACTGCAAAGGAAAAAACTGAGGAAGTAACGAAAACGCTTCAAGAACAATCTGGACAAATTGTAGAGAAAGTAAAAACGATGAAAGCTAAAACTCCAATGCCAATGGATGACGGCACAGTATCTTCAGAAGGCGAAGAAGCTGTTAAATTTGTCGATAAAGTTGAAGAAAAAGTAAATGAAAAATTAGAAGAAGGACAAGAAGCAACAACAGCAACTGCTGAAGCTGTGAAAGATGCTGTTGTGAAAAATACTTCGAAATAAAAAGAAAACACCTGCATTTTTTTATAGAATGCAGGTGTTTTTTTGCGTTTTATTTGATAAGCATTTTAGGATTTTTGTTAGGAAAAGGAAATCTCTAGGTTATCACCGCCAAAGATTTGTTCATTGAATCTACTTTCTATACCGTTTCGAAGGATTTGGTAACTACCTGTAACGCCTGAAGGCAATGCAAAATCGGTGAAAGAGAAAACATCACTAAAAAGAATCGGATTTTCATCTATTGGTGTAAAAACAATTTTATCATTAGGTCGGACGCTCTTTGTTTTTGTAGATGGATGTCCATTTAAAATAATGTTGTACCGTTTTTTTTGAATTGTAACATTTTCGCCATTAAAGGTTACACTCATTTTCTCTGAAATTTTAATGCCAGATAGAGCGGCAACGTCTGCAATCGTAGAACTTTTTCCTGGTCGAATTGTCACGTGATCATTATTTGATAAGTTATACGTTGGTTTTATCGGCATTGTACCAAGAAAATAAAGCGTTTCAGCTTGAGGTAACTTTAATGGTTTCTTATTTACATAAATTATGAACGACTGCTGATTATTTAAAGTATTGTGCCCAATTTTTTTGAGCGCCACTGCTAAATTTTGCGCTTGTGAAACAGTAACAATGTCTCTATCATAGATAGGGGAGTTCATTTGCATTTGTTTGCCATTGATGAATACTTCGGGTGTTAAGCGAATGGATTGTTCATCAATTTTTACTTGGATTGGATTTATTTCTTCTACTAAATCTTGAACGTTAGGCGCGGCATCTTGTCCGTCCTTGCCGAGAATGACAACGATGGAGTCCTCATTCTTCACTAAATCTTTTGAACTTGCAGGTTCACCGTTCAATAAGATGATTGATGGTTTTCCGTGTTCACCTGGCAGGATTAGATCTTCTCCGTTAAAGGAAATCCTTATGCCGTGACCTGGTTTACCGTATAGGTCTTTAGCGGATATATTAGACGCAAGTAGTGCATCGGCGATCGTCATTTCTTTTAACTCAAACAAACGCACTTTTTTATCGTTTACAGTAACAGCCATATAATGAATAGGTGCTCTCTTTGCGGCAATCGCAATTCCTATTGGCGTTACTAAATCAGGGGAAGTCCCAATACTCTCCTCAAAGGTAATGTTGGTTAAAGCCTCGAGACCACGGATTGCAACCCTATTCTTAGGTAAATCTAAAAAAGTACTAAGCTCAGATGGAAGATTAGGTGTCAAACTTCCACCCCCAACCAGAATAACGGCTTTAGGTGATTGCTCATTATTTAAGCGATGGATTTCATCCGCAATTAATTGAGCGATGTGTTGTGTTGTAGGTGTAAGCTTATCTGTAACATCATTTGTAGGTATTGTTTCTTCAAATCCTAAAATATCTTCCATGACGACGTTTTCACTATCTTTTAGTTGCCGTTTAATTTTTTCTGCAATTGGGAAGTCTAGTAAGTATTCGTTGCTCAAAGCTTCGGTTACAGCATCCCCAGCTGCGGGTACCATGCCGTATGCAATGACCGTATCATTATCCGCAATGGCAATGTCTGACGTACCTGCACCAATGTCAACGAGTGCGACGTTGAGCCTGCGCATCGAAGGTGGTATGAGTACTTGTATAGCGGCAATAGGCTCGAGCGTTAAAGCTTCCATTTCGAGTCCTGCGCGTTTTAGAGCGGAAAGCAAAGACTCGACAACGACTTGTGGTAAGAAGGTTGCAATCACTTCAACAGCAGCTGAATTTCCAATTTGGTCAATTAAGCTCCCAATTTTTTGTTCTTCCAATTTATAATGGAGGACAGAATAGCCGACACAATAATAATAATCATTTGTTGGCTGTTCCTTTGCGGTTAAAAGTTTTTGTTGTGCGTTTTGTACTGCAGAAAGTTCTAGCCGGTTTACATCTTCGGTTGAAATTATGGATTCCTTTGAAAGGTCAATATTTATACTCCCTTTCATTGTAACTAATGCACGGCCTGCTGCAGCTACGCTTACTCGTTTAAGCGGACCATGTTTCGCTTCGAGTAATTCTTTGATTTCAATGATGACTTTTGCGACACTTAAAATATTATGTATTTGGCCATCTATCATTGAACGTTCTTTGTGTTCAATGGAAACAAGGTCAGCAACATGATAATGATCTCCATTTTCCTTTAAAATAATTCCAACAACGGATCGTGTTCCGATATCGAGGGCAAATAATGTTGTAGTCAAATGTAACAACATCCTTTCTGACAGAGAATATCGATTTATTAGAAAACAAAAAGATTTCTCGTGACTTTTCTGATTAAGTTCACTATACTAGGTCTATTAACTAAAAATGTAACATACTTCTCGTTCTACTGAAAGAGAATGATATGTGCAGAGGGGAGATAGGAACATATGGGACACCTTAATTTAGAAGAGTTAAGAGCAGAAGTAACTCAATTGAACACAAAGATTTTAGATTTAATTAATGAACGTACTGAACTAGTTCAAGAAATTGGACGCGTAAAAGAGAAGCAGGGTGTCAATCGATATGACCCTATTCGCGAAAGGGAAATGTTAAACTCCCTGAAAGAGTACAATAAAGGTCCACTGCCAAATGGTGTAATGGAACAAATCTTTAAAGGAATCTTCATGTCTGCACTTGAAATTCAAGAGGATGATCAGCGCAAGGCACTCCTCGTTTCACGTAAGAGAAAAGCCGAAGACACAATCGTCAATGTAAATGGAGAAGCAATTGGTGATGGTACACCGTCATTTATTTTTGGTCCTTGTGCAGTTGAATCTTATGAACAAGTTTTGACAGTTGCGCAAGCTGCAAAGGCAAAAGGACAAAAGTTGCTACGAGGTGGTGCTTATAAACCACGTACATCTCCTTATGATTTCCAAGGGCTTGGATTAGAAGGCTTACAAATTTTGAAAAGAGTTGCAGATGAAACTGGACTTGCGGTTATTAGTGAAATTGTTACACCGTCTCATCTCGAAGAGGCGCTTGACTATCTCGATGTCATTCAAATTGGTGCCCGCAACATGCACAACTTTGAATTATTAAAAGAAGTTGGTTCTATAAACAAACCAGTCCTTCTTAAACGTGGATTATCAGCAACGTTAGATGAGTTTATCCATGCAGCTGAGTATATAATGTCCCAAGGAAATGATCAAATTATTCTTTGTGAAAGAGGAATCCGTACATACGAGCGTGCTACTCGTAATACGCTCGATATCTCAGCAGTTCCTATATTGAAACAAGAGACACATTTACCTGTGTTCGTCGATGTAACTCACTCGACTGGAAGACGTGACTTACTCATTCCAACTGCAAAAGCGGCAATCGCAGTTGGTGCAGATGGTGTTATGGCAGAAGTGCATCCAGATCCCGCAGTAGCACTTTCTGATGCGGCCCAACAAATGAACCTCGACCAATTTGATGAGTTTTATGAAGAAATGTTAACTTTCATGAAAACTCACGGTTGAATTAATTAACAGTACGCCGGGCCATTAATGGTCCGGCGTTTTGAATAGTTTTAAAATTTAAGTTATTGTGTGAAAGGAGATTGAAGCCTGGTGGCAGTTACAATTTATGACGTTGCACGTGATGCAAACGTCTCCATGGCAACCGTTTCTCGTGTTGTGAATGGCAATCAAAATGTGAAACCGACAACAAGAAGACGTGTACAAGAAAGTATTGAGAGATTAGCTTATCGACCAAATGCTGTAGCAAGAGGCTTGGCAAGTAAAAAGACAACAACTGTAGGGGTCATTATTCCTGACATTTCTACACGTTTATATGGAGAGTTATCTCGAGGGATTGCGGATGTCGCGACGATGTACGAATATAATATTATTCTTTCAAACTCTGATGAGCGTCCCGAACGTGAACTTGAGTTACTTGTTGACCATTTCGGCAAACAAGTAGACGGTCTAATTTTTATGAGTGATTCCGTTTCAGAAGAAGTTCGAGAAGAAATGTTAAGAGCACCAGTACCAGTTGTGCTTGCAGCAACTGTTGATACTGAAAAGAAGTTTGCAACCGTGAACATTAATTATGAACAAGCTGCGTATGAAGCGGTTTCTAAACTTATTGAAAACGGACATCAGAAAATCGCATTTGTCACGGGTCCTTTAACGCGTGATATTAACCGTTTTCAAAAAAAGGTCGGATATGAGCGTGCACTAAAAGAAGCTGGACTTGATGTTGTTGAAGATTTAGTAATAGAAATAGACGACGCTTATGACAGTGCGTATGATAGCTGGGAACAAATTGAGAAACGCACTGATAAACCGACGGCTATATTTGCTAGTAATGATCATCTTGCTGTAGGTATTTTAAATGGTATTCGGGACAAGGGACATCTCGTACCTGATGATTATGAAATTATTTGTTTTGAACATTCCAATCTTGCACGAATTGTAAGACCGCAGCTGACTTCAGTTGTCGTTCCGCTTTACGATATAGGTGCAGTTGCTATGCGGTTACTAACGAAGCTTATGAATGATGAGGAAATAGAAGAAAAACAAGTATCTCTACCCTACCGTTTCGCACAACGCGACTCAGTGAAATAAAAAAAGACTTCGGCTCTCCAATTTGGATGAATCGAAGTCTTTTTTATTCGGCTAATTCTTAATTGGCAGGGAAGTTCTTCTAGAATAGTGATTTTATGCTAAGTAGGGTTACGCAATGTATGCAATGCCTGATCTAGCATTTGTTTGTTTTTTTCTTCAATTTCTTGTTTTCTTGGGATAGGTTTATAGAGTGGTTCTGGATCCTCCCATGTTGGTATGAGCGGAATAGGTGCTTCTTTTTGCCACCTTTCCAACCATTCGGCTGGAAGAGGGCCAGTAGGAACACTATCCTCTTTCATAGCGATCCAAAGATGTGCCCAAGCACGTGGCACGACACGCCATATATCATAGCCACCGCCTCCAACTGCTATCCAACGTCCGTCGCAATATTCATTTGCGATTTCTCTTGCCACTTTTGGGATTTCTTTATAGATGTCCATCGAACCGTATAGGTGCGTAAGTGGATCAAAATAATGCGCATCCGCTCCATTTTGCGTTAAAATCACATCGGGTTTGAAAAATTCAGTCACTTCTTTCATTGCGGTACGGTAGATTTCGATAAAGGACTCGTCCTCAGTAAAAGCATCGATTGGAAAATTAAATGAAGTACCGTAACCTGGTCCGTTCCCTCGCTCAGTAACTTTACCTGTACCTGGGAAAAGATAGCGTCCGGTCTCATGAATAGATAACGTACATGCTTCAGAATCATCATAAAATGACCACTGCACGCCGTCTCCATGATGTGCATCAGTATCTACATATAAAACGCGAGCACCATATTTTTTTTGCAGGTATTTAATCGCTACCGAACTATCGTTGTATACGCAAAATCCAGAAGCCCGGTTTTTAAAGCCGTGATGAAGTCCACCCCCAAGGTTTAATGCGTAACGAGCACGACCACTCATGACTTCATCAACTGCTGTTAATGTCCCTCCGACTAGCATAGCGCTCGCTTCGTGCATGTTTGGAAAAACGGGTGTGTCTTCGGTACCGATTCCGAATAAGGTAGCGGTCGAATCGTCTATTTCTCCACGTCCCGCTTTTTTGACAGCATCAATAAGTTTAGCATCATGTGCCAATAGGAGTTCTTCATCTGTCGCAATTCGAGGTGCGATAATGTCGGAGTCTTGAATGGCATTCATTTTCTTTAACAAGTCAATTGTCAGGACAATTCTTTTTTGGTTAAAAGGGTGATCATCAGAAAAAGAGTAGTTTAGTTGGTCCTCTGAATAAATGAAAACAGCATCTTTTTTCATAGATCGATTCCCGGTACGTTTGGCCATAAGACTTCAAATCCTTCTGCCTCAAGTCCTTGAATGACATTGAGTGGATTCATTGTTTTCATACGAATGACGAGAATTTTAGATTCGATGTTCACTTTATCTGGATAAACGAGCACACTCAAAACGTTTATTTGAAATTCATTGAACACTTTAGAAACCTCGTATAGAATGCCAGGAACATTTGGAACGCGAACCTCTATTTGCGAACCCGGCTGATGTGCGCCAGTAAGTTCAATATAGTTATAGAGCATATCGGTTTCTGTTACGATGCCTACAAGCTTACCATTAGAGACGATTGGCAAAGAGCCAATTTGATTGTCATAAAAAATAACAGCAGATTCTTCAACGAAATCCATTGGGTGACAAACAATTGGATTTTTGGTCATAATGACAGAGAGTTCAGTTGAGAAGATACGATTGTCTTGTTCTGTGGTCAATGTCGATGGAATGACCCCTTTTAAATCTCTGTCTGTCACAATGCCAACAACAGTCGCATCATTATTCACGATAGGGACATGTCGTATTTTGGTTGAACGCATGAGTTCGATTGCTTCCGCAACTGTGTTTGTAGGAGTTAAGGTTAAAACTTCTTTTGTCATAATTTCTTCGATTAACATTTTACATACCTACCTTCTCGTTAATACATAAATCTACTTTGAAATCTTAAGTTGTCAAATTGTTGAATCGTTTCTGGTTTAATTCTCTTTCCGATTCTTGCCATTAAGCAATTCGCAGGGTGAGAACTAATTTCAGGATCATCTGTTGCAAAATATTCAAGATCACCAGCGTTCATCATTTTTTCCATTACTTTTCTATATTCCCAAACATTTAATCCTGTTCCTTTTAAATCCCAATGCCAATAGTATTCAGTCGTAATTACAATATAATCATTCATTGCATCATCCATCATTGATACTTTTAATAATGCTTTTCCAACGCCACCACCACGAAATTTAGGGATGACCTCAATTGCACCTAATTCTATTAAATTAGGAATGTTTCCTTCTGACCAACGTTCTAACGGATCAGGATAGACATAGGTCACGTAGCCAACAATTTCATTTAACTCTCGTACGATAATAATTCGACCTTCTGGAAGGCCGGCGATTTCTATTAGTGCTTTATGTTGCTGGGCATGAGGTCTAAAAGCAACTAAATCCTCATGGAAATCTAACGTTGCTAGTTGGTCTGCGTGAATAGGCCCTTCCACGATAATGTCGCCGTTTTTATGTTTAATTTCCATTGCGTTATATGTTTTTACATGGTCCATTACAACACCGCCTTGTTTATCAATAACTCTGATAATAGTATACACTAAAATGTGATTTATATGGCTTAAATTCAGCTTAATGTATGGAAAATGATGAAAGTGACAAATTATTTACACATTTCGGTCAATATAATGTAGAATTAACAGTGTAAAGTTATTGAAAGGATGAGATAGATGAAAGTAGAAACGTTGCCAGTTATTAAAGGAAACTATCAATTGAAAGATTATGATGAGACTGCTGCCAATTTTAGTTGGGCAGAAGCAGAGAAAGAATTTAGTTGGTATGAGAGTGGTAAAGTAAACGTTGCTTATGAAGCAATCGACCGTCATGCGGAGTCTTCTCGTAAGAATAAAGTTGCGCTCTATTTTAAAGAAGGGGAACGCAAAGAAACTTATACCTTTCATGATATGAAAAAGTTAACGAACCAAGCAGCAAATGTTTTACAAAATCATTCAACTTTAACAAAAGGGGACAGGCTATTTGTGTTTATGCCTCGTTCGCCAGAACTCTACTTTTCTTTACTTGGTGCATTTAAAATGGGTGTTATAGTAGGGCCGTTGTTTGAAGCATTTATGGAAGAAGCAATTTATGATAGATTACACGATAGTGAAGCGAAGGCGATTGTGACAACGCCAGAATTAATGACTCGCATTCCAATTGATAAATTACCAAAATTAGAAACGATTTTTCTTGTTGGAGAAGATATTGAAGAAAATGATAAAGTAGTTGATTTTAATGCACATGCTGCAAAAGCATCTACTCGATTTAACGTTGAATGGATGACGAAAGAGGACCCAACACTTCTACACTATACATCTGGTTCGACAGGTAAACCGAAGGGAGTTGTCCTTGTTCAAGAAGCAATGGTACAACAACTTCAAACCACACGTTGGGTGCTTGACTTAACAGATGAAGATATCTACTGGTGTACAGCGGACCCTGGATGGGTAACGGGTACAGTCTATGGTATTTTAGGTCCTATGCTCGCGGGTGCTACGACGCTAGTGTTGGGGGGGCGCTTTTCTCCCGAAGCCTGGTATGGGGCGATTGAAGAATACAGTGTGACCGTTTGGTACAGTGCACCTACTGCGTTTCGTATGTTAATGGGTGCTGGGGATAGTCTGCTAGAAAAATTCGATTTCTCTTCTTTGCGCCATATCCTTTCAGTAGGAGAACCTCTTAATCCTGAAGTTGTTCGGTGGGGAATAGATTCATTTAACTTAAGAATTCATGATACTTGGTGGATGACAGAAACGGGTGCACACACGATTTGTAACTTCAACTGTTTGCCTATTAAGCTTGGCTCTATGGGGAAAGCGGTTCCAGGTATTGAAGCAGCTATCATTGATCACCAAGGGAATGTTTTGCCGCCAAATGAAATGGGCAATCTTGCGATTAAAAAAGGCTGGCCAGCAATGATGAGAACAATTTGGAATAGAGAAGAACTCTATGAGACTTACTTTATCAATGATGAATGGTATATCTCGGGTGATTCTGCTTATATGGATGAGGAAGGATACTTCTGGTTCCAAGGACGTGTAGATGATGTGATTATGACGAGCGGTGAACGAGTGGGTCCATTTGAAGTGGAAAGTAAACTACTTGAACATGAAGCCGTTGTAGAAGCTGGCGTCATTGGAAAACCAGATCCAGTACGGGGAGAAATCATTAAGGCGTTTATTGCGCTCCACGAAGGATACGAACCGTCTGAAGCTTTAAAAGAAGATATTCAACGATTTGTAAAAAAAGGTTTAGCTGCACATGCATCTCCAAGAGAAATAGAATTTAAGGATAAATTGCCGAAAACACGTAGTGGTAAGATTATGCGCCGCGTGCTTAAAGCATGGGAGTTAGATTTACCAGCAGGTGATTTATCAACGATTGAAGATTAACAAAAAAGCTTGTTTCCGTGTTAATGGAAACAAGCTTTTTGTTATTCGCCTTCACCTTTGTCTTTATCCTTGTCTTTATCAGGAACAGGGTTTTTGTTATCCTCTTCTTTGGGTGGCTTATTATCGGCAGGTGGTTTTTCTTCTGGTTTCACTTCTGGTTTTTCTGTTTCTGGAGTTGTAACTTCCTCCTCAACTTCTTCCTCCTTCGTAATTACATTTGAAGGGGCTGATAATAAACCGGTAATATCCACTGCTCTTACAGAATATGAGCCATTTGAGATAGGGAAACTATGTGCTTGTCCATCTCGAATGGTACCCACTTTTGAACCGTTCTGATAAATATAATAGCCAATTACATCATTCGAGGCTGAAGATCCCCAAGAGATAGTTGAACCATTTAAGGTAGCTGTTACGGCACTCGGTGCTGCACTGTCTGCATTGAATAGCGCACCGGATACCACGCTAGAAGAAAACTTTGAATTCTCCGGGAATAACTTGGAAGGATCTCCTTTCCAA
>JARIDM010000114.1 GCA_029263945.1 Sporosarcina sp. | reverse complement strand
ACGACAAGCCTCTACATGGACAGTAATGTAGTTTGCGCCCGCTTTCGAAAATTGTTCAATATATAAATCTGGATTTTCAATCATTAAATGGACATCCAACGGCAGTTTCGTGATGGGACGTAGTGCTTCAACGACAATCGGCCCCATCGTAATATTAGGCACAAAATGACCATCCATAACATCAATATGAATTAACGCTGCGCCCGCTTTTTCTACCTCAATGACTTCTTCTGCTAATTTCGAAAAGTCTGCCGCTAATATTGAAGGTGCAATTTTAATCATGATTTTAATACCTCGGCTTTCGCTCTATTATTTCTTGCAAGAAATGTACATAATTTTTATAGCGATGTTCAGCTATCTCGCCTATTTCCACTTGCGCTTTCACAGCACACTTAGGCTCATTCAAATGTAAGCACCCTCGGAATTTACAATCAGAGGATGCCGCGTCAAACTCAATAAAGTAACGCGATAATTGTTCTTTTTCGACATGTTCAAATTCTAACGAACTAAATCCTGGTGTATCTGCAACGAGACCCTCTGCCACTTCTAGCAGTTCAACATGACGCGTCGTATGCTTTCCTCTTCCTAGCGCTTCAGATATTTCACCTGTTTTCAAGCCCAATACAGGAAGGACAGTATTCAATAATGTAGATTTTCCAACGCCTGATTGTCCAGCTAGCACAGTTGTTTTTTGTTCTAAAATTGGTTTGAGTAAAGCTGGTAATTTTTCATCACCAATATGGGTTTTAATGACTGTATACCCTATTTTCTCATAGTACGTAGCCAATTTCATTACTGCTGCTAACGCTGGTTCACTTGCAAGATCCTCTTTTGTTAGGCAAATAACAGGTTGAATGTCGAACGACTCGATGACCGTAAGAAATCGGTCTAGTAAATGCGTACTAAAGTCTGGTTCAACGATCGAAAAGACAAGCAGTGCGGAATCTACATTTGCAATAGGTGGACGAACCAACTCATTTTTCCTAGTTTTTACTTCTGTAATGATTGCGTCATTTTTTCCGTCTGGCACAAACGTTACAAAATCCCCAACGAGTGGATGAATGCCACGTTTTCTAAAAACACCACGGCTTTTACATTGAACCAATTTTCCTTCATGATAAACATAGTAAAAACCGCTAATTGCTTTCCTTATTTGTCCTTCCAGCATGTTCCACCTCTTTCTTCATTTTAATCGTTATAGTTAACCGTCTTCTCAATAATCAGGGTCGAATCGCGCATAATTCGATAAAGCCCACCTTGACCCGCTTCAAGTTCAATTGTAATTTCTCTTACGGTATCTTCCGTGATTGTAAATTCTGCAACGGGCTCTTCTAAATTATGTTTGCGATCAGACACATAAATACGAATTGTTTGTGGATATCTCTCAGGCGTTGACTGCTCAGCTTCTTCGTCATCTTCATCTTTTGAAGGTTTTTCCACAGCATATTCTATTTTAACTTTCTTTTTAATAATTTTGACAGGCTTTTTCTCTTCTCCTTTTGAAAGGACAACCTGTACGCGACTTCCTTTTTCAACTTCAGCGCCTGCTGACGGTGTTTGCGAAATAATACGGCCTTCATCAACATTAGAAGAGCTTTCTTTTTTAATCACTGTAATGTCAATCCCATTTTCTTTCCCATACTGCATAAACTCAGCTTCAGTTAAGCCAATTAAACTTTTAAGCTTTACCAATTCTTTGCCTTTACTCACTGTAAAGACGAGATCTGTTTCACCAGGTACGAGTTCTGTTCCGCCTTCGGGATCTTGTTTTAATATGGTTCCTTCTGGTTTATCCGAATATTTCTCTATTGGTTTTATGGAACGGTAGCCTTGGTTTCCGAGCAATGTTTCTACACGCGCATAGTCATGGTCAACATAATCCTCGAGTGTTACTTTCTCCTTGCCAATGCTCACATACAAAGTAATCTCTGTCCCTTTTTCCCTTAACTTTTGTGCCGCAGGATTTGTTTTAATTACTTTTCCTGCATCTACTTCATCTGAAACTTCTTCAATGCGCTCTTTTATTTTAAAACCTTGTTCTTCAAGGATTTCAATTGCATCCGCTTCTAGTTCTCCCACAACATCTGCAACCTCAATTTTTTTCAAACCTAGTAAACTAGGAAGCAAGAAAATAAGCAAGAGAATAATCGTTAATAACCCGATTCCTCCAACAATAAAAGGCCATTTCTTACGTTTTTTAACAGGTTTCTCTGGAGATGCTGGGGCTTCCTCCTCTTGAACGGGTTCATGCTTAAGCGTTTTTTCAACTTGACCATAAGTAGAAGCAGGTGCATCTAATATCGCTGGAATCGCACGTGTTGCATCATCATCAAACGCAATGACGTACTTTTCTTCATTCGCTCGCGTCACTGATAGGGCGGTCGTTAAATCATTTTGCATGTCTTCAGCAGAACCATAACGAGACGTTGCATCTTTTGCGGTCGCTTTGATAATCACATTTTCAACGCTTTGTGGAATCGAAGGATAGAGCGCACGAACAGACGGTGTTTCTTCTTGCAAGTGCTTCAATGCAATCGAAACTGCAGATTCACCTGAAAAAGGTAATTTCCCGGTTAGTAGTTCATAAAAGACAATGCCTACTGAATAAAGGTCCGACTTTTTTGTAGCCATTCCACCTCGGGCTTGTTCTGGAGATAAATAATGAACAGTACCCAAAACTGAATTGGTTTTCGTATGTGTCGTTGCACTTAGCGCCATCGCGATCCCAAAATCAGTTATTTTTACATTTCCTTCTAAATCCATGAGAATATTTTGTGGTTTAATATCTCGATGCACAATTCCATTATAGTGGGCATTTGATATGCCAGAAATAAGTTGTTGCATGATCGGAATTGCACGCTCAGGTGATAACGGTCCATTCGAAACGATAAATTCTTTTAACGTTTGACCCTTTACATACTCCATCACGAGGTAATGGATATCGCCATCTTCTCCAACATCGAAAATATCTACAATATTGGGATGTGTTAAACTCGTGGCAGAAAGTGCTTCACGCGTAAAACGCCGTTTTAGTTCTTCCTCATTTGAAAAATCATAATTTAAAACCTTTACCGCGACATCTCGGTCTAAAATGACATCATGTGCCAAATAAACACGTGACATTCCGCCTCCACCAATGTATTTAAGGACTTCGTAACGTCCGCCTATACGTTTTCCAATCACTGTGACGGCACCTCCCGCGTAAGGGGTTTAAGGAGGATAACAGAGATATTATCTTCGCCGCCCAATTTATTGGCCGTGTCGATCAATTCTTTTGTCGCATCCCTTAACGTTGAATTTGCTAGCACGATTTTTTGCATTAAAGAATGATCTACTTTATTGCTTAACCCATCTGTACAAAGCAATAGAACCATCTCTTCTTCCAATTCAATTGAATAACAATCTGGGTCAATCGATCGTTCAGAACCTAGCGCTTTTATAATCCAATTCCGTTGCGGATGGACTTCCGCTTCCTGTTCCGTAATTTCGCCGCTAGTAACGAGTACATTGACATAGGAATGGTCTGTGGTCTTTTGTTCAATGTCATTTTTATTTATGGCGTACACACGACTGTCGCCAATATGTAAACCAAGGCATACACGTCCTATAATTAGGATCGCTTCAAGCGTCGTGCCCATCCCTTTTAAAGCCTCATTTTCTTTTGCTTCGTTATATAACAAGCGATTTACATACAATACAGTCTCTTTAAGCCATTCCGCCCACTCTTCCGTTTTACTAAACGGTGTCGCTGTCAATTTCATAAATTCTTCTCCAAGTACTTTGATCGCAGTAGAACTTGCAAAGTCGCCTCCTTGATGACCACCCATCCCGTCTGCAATCACTGCCAGCGTTACACCTCCGGGAAGTGAAT
>JARIDM010000112.1 GCA_029263945.1 Sporosarcina sp. | reverse complement strand
CAAGTCTAGACGCTGTTTGAACGAGTTGGTGGGCCTCGTCGACGACTAACCCACCTAAAGACGTAAACAGTGGTTCTGCACGGTTTACATCTGCAAGGAGCATCGCGTGGTTCGTGATGATGAAATTTGAATTGGCGCATTCCTGCATATGTCGGTGATGATAATCAGCCGCTTGTTCATCTGGCGCCATCTTTCTAAAACGTTTACGAATACGATCGATAAATAACTGTCCACCTCCCGACAGGTTTAATTCTTCTAAGTCACCTGTCGTTGTTTCGGTAAGCCAAACAAGAATTTGCATAATCGTGAAAGTCTCATCATAAGATTGCTCCGAAATTGTGAGGAGTTCCTCAAATTTACCAAGGGATATATATTGCTCGCGGCCTTTTAAAACAGTTGCTTTTAAATTTACGCCAAGTATTTCACGTAATTTAACAAGTTCTTCAAGGCGAATTTTATCTACTAAATGATTTGTAAATGTACTAATTACGACTGGCTTTCCTGATTCAAAGGAGTGGATTGCTGAAGGCAATAAATATGCAATCGTTTTCCCAATTCCAGTTGGTACTTCAGCGGCCACTTCCGTTTTTTCGGCTAACGTTTCCCGAACCACGTCCATAAATCGATATTGTGATTCCCTTCGTTCAAAAGCAGGATAAGCTTTCTTCAACAATTCGGTCTTCGCTGCTTCTTTTAGCGGATAAGAAAGATCTACTGCCTGTAATCCTTCGGTTTTTGTTACAGTCCGATAGGGAATTCCTCGAAACGTAGAGAAGTCAGTACTGCTCCGATTGACCCTTGCCTTTTTCAAAGCTTCATAAAAGAGTGACGACAAGTCAGATTTCAACTTAAATGACCTTCGGTGAAGTAAGTTTAGCGTTTCTTCTGGTAACTTATTTAGCTTCTCGTGGCATTTTAATAATAACTTACTTGTTGCTTCTGCATCATCGTCAGCTCTGTGCGCAGAAGGGAGCGGAATACCTAATTCCTCTGATATATCCTGCAATCGGTAACTCGTGGATGACGGGAAAATAACCTTTGATAATTCAACGGTATCGATTTGTTTGCCAACCCACTCGTTTACTCGACATCTTTTAAATTCACTTTGTAAAAATGGTAAGTCAAAATCAGTATTATGTGCAACAAAAATAGTGCCTTCAAGAATAGCTCTTACTTCAGCGGCAATCGCTTCAAAATAAGGCGCATTTTTTACATCTTCATCAGAAATGTTTGTTAACTGACGAATAAACGGCGGAATCTGCTTCCCTGGGTTAACAAACCGAACGTACTTCTCTCCGATTTTACCGTTTTCTATTAAGACAATTGCGATTTGAATGATGCGGTCACCTTTAACAGAAGAATGACCTGTCGTTTCTAAATCCACAACTGCGTATGTTTCACTATTCATTAGATCATCAACTTCCTGTTATCAATGCTAATAAAATTATATCATATCTACTGCTTTCAAACCCTCAATTCCCTTTATCTCACGATTTCCTTTTAGATGGGCACGCTTACACCGCTTTACCATACGAATACGATGATGATTTTATCACTAGACAAATTAGCAATTGAATTGAAGCACATTTCATTTCCACTAGTCTTAGAAAAAGGTATTCGGTGAACCGTCTACTTTTAAATTAAATGTTTGTTATTCTTCGCAAATACTACAACGCATACGAACACTCCTATTAATTCTTCTTTAAATTATTAAGTTTTGACAATAGGGTCCTATCGTTGAACCCTCATGTTCAATAAATGCACCCGATTCTAGACTAATGTTAAAATTGCGTTGCTTTACGTTTCAACTGGACGCGTTCCGTGGGGTGGGCGGTTTCCACTCCAATCAAGTAAGAACGTAGTACTATACAAACGAGACCGCTTATTGAATCGTATATTTAAATATTAGTTCTCCATTTGGATCTTTTTCATTCATAAACACAAAGCCAATATCTTTGTATAATTGATAAGCTACTTTATTCTCCTCAACGATACTCAAATATATCACTTTTATTTCATACTCATGTGCGACGATATCAATAAGTTTTAGCATTGCTTTCTTCCCTAAACCTTTACCCTGAAACTTTTCATCTATTATGATCCGATCAATCCAAGTATCTTTATTTGGACCGAAAGAACCGTACATCGCAAAGCCAATGATTTCTTCTTCACTATATATAGCTACTGGATGCCATTGTTGTATTTCCTTAGCTTCGGCTAGACATTCATCTACTGATTCAATATATTTCGCTTGCCCTGGTTTGACTTTTATATTTCTTACCATGCATTCATTGGTTTCATCAATATCAGCTATATAAATATTGTTCATTTTATTAGTTAAGTCTCCTTTACTTATCATGTTAAATGGTCGGTTTCAGGTACAGTAACTCTCCCGTTTAAATTCCAATGAAAAACTGAGACCAATCCGTGTAAAAGATTAGCCCCAGTTTCATTACTCGATATATTAAATAGTTTCCAAGAAAAATTTTCTTAATGTTCCCAAATCAATGACAAATTGAATCGTTGTTTGTATATAGGCTTCAGCTCTTTCAAGTTCAATGTGAGAATCAATCCCCCATAAATTAAGGGGTAGGAGATAATCGTCATTGTCTTTTTTATTGTACTTTCCAAACGAAGATTATGCATCACTTATTTGAATTCCTCCGACTCTAGCGTTAATTCCTTCATGCTTTACAACCCTTTTCTCGATACTACTTTATCTTACACTATACAGTTCAAAAACCCGTAATTGTTATTAAGAAAAACTAGTTAGTATGCACAGCTCAAGAAAATCCCGACACTAAATTCAGTAGTTTATTAAGGATTTATAGTCAATTTTTAATATGTAATCGACCTTATTAACTCCACAATATGACTCTTACGTTATTTAAATACAATTTTTAGTGCGACAAACGCACCCGCTACTTGAACATAATTACAAATTTCTTACTTACTCTCATTCATTTTTGAGGAATAATAACACCAACACTTACAAAATTAATTTGATCTTGTACCATCATTGGTAGTATTTCATCAACTGTCCCTGTTACAACAATTCCTCCAACGCGTAAGCTATCTTGAACCGACTCTTGTAATTGCTTCGCATTTCTTTGTTCATCAGGTATTCTTTGCAGCGCTTTCTTGAATTCTTCTACATCCTTTTCAATCGATTTTCCTGATTGAATTGAAAAACCATAAGCATGTTCGCTAATAACATAGCTAATATATTCCGTGCCGATTTCTTGTAGTGCTCTTTCAATTGAATCTCGATTCATCGGATCAATAACCCAAGCCCACTGTACAGTCGGGAAAATTTCCAACATCTCATCTACTGTTAATTCTTCATTTAATGAAATCGCCACTTCGACTTTGGTACTACTGTCTAGAGAGGTTAATAAGGTTAGATCATCATTTGAATTATCCATTCCAGGATATAAGAAGTTCATCACTCGTTGACCGTTTCGATAATATTGCTTGCCATCAAAAGATGTAATTGTTGTATCAAGTATTGTTGTTGGTTTGTCATAGATTTTATAATGTGTTTGTTCGTTATACCAAGTAAACGGTATGCCATCAATGTTTTTCCTATACTGATCTTGCGTAATCGCCGATTCAATTCCAAAGCTGGTATTTGAACCATTATCTAAAGTAATATTTGCTCCACGTACCTTTGATTCATTCACTTTCAAATTATAATAATCGTTCATATTTTTTTGCATGTAAAGATGAGCTGCTAAAAAAATAACTCCCCCTAATATTACCGTAATTAATGTAACAGCCATCGAAACTAAAACTGTCCGTTTCATAGACTTTTGCTTTGCCTTCTTAATAGTTGGTTGATATGTATCCTTTGAATCAAAAATAGATTTTTCACTCAAAATAAATATCCTCCTCAATCATTTTTCGTAATCGTTTTTTCGCTCTTGCCAACTGAGTTTTTATTGATTTATCTGTTGTTCCTAATAAACGCCCCATGTCTTTTAATGAAAATTCTGCACTATATCTCAAAAGTAGAATTTCACTATCTTTTGGCCTTAGTTTAGACATAGCTATTTTTATTTGTTTTTCAAATTCTGCATCAATCAAGGATTGCTCCGGAGTATATAAATCAAGTAAGTCTTCAGTTTCGAAGAGCGTTAGATAACGAACCATTGTCTTTTTTTTCTTCCAACCGTCATAAAATAAGTTAATCGCTACTCGATAAAGCCAAGCATCCATATAGGTTTCATCAATGCCATCTAATAGTTGTACAAAACGATATGCTGTTTCTTGTAAAATATCTTCGGCATCCTCTTTTTTTGCACCCATTTTCAGTAAGACATAATAAACACCTTTTAGTTTCCTTTCTAAATAAAGACCTAATTCATCATCCATAATCCCCCTCCTACTTAGATAACGATTGTCGTTCAAAAAGGTAAACACTTTATTTTAAATAAAAAAAGATTAGCTATTAAGCTAATCCAAGTAGAAGAAGAAAAAGTCTTAACGTTATTCATTTATGATGTAAAAAGGGAACTTGCTTTATCACTAACTAGCCCAATTAAGGCACAGTGTTTCTTCAACAACTTGCACCCGATTGCTTAAAATAAAGTAAATGCCGAAATAGAAAACCCTACAAATAAAATTAGTTTTATATAGCCGCTGTACTTTGGTGAACCATGTTTTTTTTCTAAAAACTGCATATAGGTCACAAGCAAAAGTAATCCTATAACCGATATAATGAATCCTGCTTTATCATCGTAGACAAACAAAGTCTTCAAAGCGATAAACCCGATTAAAAAATACCCTACATATCCCATCGTAAACTGAATAAGATTCCTACCATCTTTACCCATATAGCACCTCTTCTCCCAAAAGTCATTCAACCATCGTCAGCAATAGGTAAGCATTTGAAATAATCTCCAGCTTTTCCCCTGCTCCACACGGAACGTGCAAGTTTCCCTGCATTCCGCGCTCCATCTAACTTTATATACTAGACTATAAGTTCCTCGTTACCCTTAGTCAAACAGACTTTTTATGTCTTTCTTCTAAAAGCTCGCACTGTGGAAATCCCCACATTCTTACCCGATCGGTGCGATGAACGCGAGGAAAATAATCGTTCATTCCGCTAGACTTGGGGCTGTTCCTCCACTTCCATTACAGAAGATTCATCAGTCGTGCCCCTACCCTCACAAGGATTAATGCCTTTCGGCTTGCGCCTTATGGCAACCGTTTAGGATGACAGTCCTTGTTTCAACATTCCTTGCTTTCCAAGTCCCTTACAACGTAGCTTTGCGTTCTAGACGTAGGTGTTTCCTGTAAGCCTGTGAGCTGGATACCGCCTTTGTTCGGTATAGCGTATTTCAGAGGGCGCATTTTTACTTTACACCACTCACCCCATCGTTGGATGGGTCATAGGTTTCCTCTATGTTCTAACTTTAGACCCGTACATTCGGAAATTCGTCAGTTCCTCTAAGTTGGAACGATTCTCACCGTATCTAGTTTTTCAGCCGTGCGGCATATCCGTTGGCATACCTTTTCTTCGAAAAGAATGGCTTCAGCCTTCGTTCTGCCGAATCTACCTGTACTTCAGACCCCATGACCTGTCAGTCGTGACGCATGCAGGAGTATTGACGGGATGGTTTCAGG
>JARIDM010000078.1 GCA_029263945.1 Sporosarcina sp. | reverse complement strand
TCGTCCAGTCGAACAAGAATTGACGCTCAAAACGAACGCCTTCCGTAATGCCCTTCGGATCATTCATCATCGGTCCATAGTTTATGCGCCCCATATTTTCAACGAGCAGATCGATTTGTACGCCTTCTTTAGGCACCTCAAATGAAAGTGTTTGATTGTCCCAACGGTCAATTACACCTTTATATTCTTTATTAATGAAGACCAATGCACGGTCTCGTACGTCTTGAATTGTAAGTTCTGATTCAGGTCTAGGCCCTGCTAAAAATGTGCTATAAAGTGTAAAACCATAATCTTGTCCTAGTTTTTCCATTGTTTCTGGGTTTGCGCTTTGTACTTTTTCACTCATTACGTCCAAGACATCAAACAACTGAACAACTTCTGTCATGTTCACTTGACCATAGTTTATTTTTGGAATTGGTTCTGGTAATACTAATTCACCAATGTCTTTATGTTTGGCAATCGCTTCACGTACCGCATGGAATTTAGGGGTTACTTCTCCTGTTTCACTAATTGGGCAGTCATAGTCATAGCTCGTAACTGTCGGTTGGTGCACCTTGTCAAAGTTCGCGCCATTGTAAAAACCAAAATTCGTGCCTCCGTGGAACATATAGAAGTTTACAGAATCCCCACGTTTTAGCATTTCCTCAAATGTATCCGCTGTTTCACCAGGATCGCGTTCATGATGTTCCTCGCCCCAGTGGTCAAACCAACCATTCCAATACTCCATCACAAAGTTCGGTGTATTTGGACGATATTCCTGAAGCTTCGCGAACGCTTCTTCGGGTCTCGAGCCAAAGTTGACCGTCGCATAGACACCGTCAACCATCCCCCCTTGAAGCATAAAGTCTTCAGGACCATCAGATGTGAAGAGTAAGACATCAATGCCTCGTTCAATCATTGAATCCTTCACATAGTTTAAGTATTTTTTATCGTTACCAAAGCTACCATATTCATTTTCGATTTGCATTGCGATAATCGGTCCACCGTTTGTTTGTAAAAGCGGTACTAATTTCTTTAGTAACACATCATAATAATTGTCCACTTTGTCTAGGTAAGGCTGATAGAATGACCTTAACCTCATATTGCGGTCTGCGAGAAGCCAAGACGGTAAACCACCAAACTCCCACTCCGCACAAATATACGGACTTGGACGCACAATGACATGCAGCCCGATGCGCTCTGCGATTCTGATGAATTCTTCAATATTTGCAATGCCTTCAAAGTTGAACTCGCCTTCTTTGGGTTCATGTAAATTCCAAGGGACGTATGTTTCAACACAATTAAAACCACCCGCTTTTAATTTCAATAAACGGTCTTCCCAGTATTCAGGAACAATCCTAAAATAGTGAATCGCACCTGAAATGAGCTGGATCGGTTCTTTATTGAGAATCAGCTGATTGCCTTCAACTTTTAAAATAGACACTATAGATAACCCCTATCTTTACTTATATTTATAAACCTTCCACCAATTAGCCTTTCAATCCACCCATCGATAAACCTTCTGTAAGTTTCTTCTGTGTGAGTGCATACAACGTAATCGTTGGAAGCAAGACCAATACGAGTGCAGCAAATAGTGCCGCCCAGTCAGTCGCAAACTTTTGAACTTCCATTAAATTTGCCAATCCTACTGGAATTGTTTTCTTCGAATCACTTGAAATGAGCACTAAAGCAAGTGCGTATTCATTCCAGAATGTGAAGAAGTTAAAGATGACAACGGTTAATATACCAGGTTTTGCTAACGGTACAATAATGCTCAGTAACGTACGTAAATAACCAGACCCATCAATATACGCTGATTCTTCGTATTCTTTTGGAATTGACCTCATAAATCCTGTTAACAAATACACAGAGAAAGGCAGTGCACCTGCTGCGTAAACTAAACTTAACCAAAAACGATTGTCCAACATATGGAGATTATTCATCATTAAAAATAATGGAATCATAATATACACGGGTTGGATGAATAAACCAGCCATATAGAAATTGTGTAATAATTTTCTACCTTTAAAATCGAATCGAGACAATGCGTAAGATGTCGGGACCACTAACAGTAGCAAAAGAACCATAGAGAGCGCAGTTACCACAAATGAGTTAATGATAAATTCGCCCATACTGGAATCGACAAATGCACGTGTAAAGTTACTAAAATTCAATGTTTCCGGAATTGACCAAGGACTTTCCATAATTTCTGTATTCGTCTTAAAGGCTGCGATTAAGTTCCAGATTAACGGATAGACAAATATAAACGTTGCGGTTAATAAGACGACACGAAGTAAAATACGTCCAACTTTTTCTTTTCCTGTATGTTTTTGTTTCATCTTTACACCTCCTATTAGTGCGTCTCGCGTTCTGTTAATTTATTACTGATTAATGACAGAATGAGGGATACCAAGAACACAATGACTGCAATCGCCATCGCATAACCAAAGTTCGCATTCACAAATGCTTGTTTATACATATAGGTGAGCGCAACTTGAGACGAGTTATTGGGCCCCCCTGCGGTCATGACGATGACCAGCACGAAACTGATATTCAACACACCATTAATGCTGAAGATAATTGTGATTCGGATAATTTCCCACAACATTGGAATGGTAATCTTGAAGAACTGTTGGACAACGTTTGCGCCATCCATCGAAGCTGCTTCGTACAATTCTTTTGGTACACCATCCATCCCCGCAAGATACATAACCATGTAATAACCGACCGCTTGCCACACCATGACAAGTGCAATTGCCCATAAAACGGTATCTTTAGAGCCCAGCCATACGAGTGCATACTGATTTAAGCCCATCCAGGTTAACACTTCGTTAATGATCCCCATGTTCGGATGATAAATGAATGACCATAAAATTCCGATGACGACAAATGACAAAATACTTGGGAAGAAAAAGATCGTGCGGTACAAATGCTTCTCACGTAAGTTCCCAAATGATAAAATCGAAGCAAATACAAGTGATAAAAACAAGGTAATTGTCGGAACGACGACCATAAGGAATCCTGTATTTTTGAGTGACTTCAAGAAAATTTCATCTGTAAACAATTCTTTAAAGTTATCTAACCCGATGAATATTTCTCCGCCACCGCCAAAACCAGAACTACTAAATAATGATTTATAAAATACCTGTGTCACAGGATAAACGATAAATACACCAAATATTATTAATGTAGGCAAGATACAAAGTAATATAAATGCCGTTTTACTTTTGCTATTCACTTACATCCACCTGCTTTCATAGCCTAACCTTCATAGGCTTGGATTTATGTATAGAAAAAAAAAGAAACATACCCTATCCAAAGGGAATAAGGTATGTTTTAAAATCTACTCTAATTTCTCGGCAACCTTTGTATAGACCTCATACATTTTGTCTGCCCATTCTTCTTTCGTCATTTCTTTGTTCATAACACTTGCAACTTGGTCAAATAATACTTCACGCGGCTCAACGTTTACACCTGTTGGTACTGGCGCAAAGTTTCCTGACATCGCGTACATACCACTTTCAACTGCTTTATAGACGTTATAAGATGACTCTGTTAAGTATTCTTTAACTAGATCAGAAGCACCGTCAACCGCCATTGCTGCTTTCGCAAATTCACCGTTCAATTTAACGCTTTCTTCCGTGTACAGAAACTTCAAGAATTCCTTCGCAAGCTCTGGGTTCGCAGCTGCTTTTGGAATGTACATTTGTTCAACTGAAGTGAGTGCTAGAAGTGGATCATTTGCATCAAATGCAGGTACACCAAGGAATCCAAATTCAAATCCTTCTTCACGTGGTGCTTCTTCCATTTCACCTTCAAACCAGTTACCATTCGGGATAAACATCGAATCCCCTTGCATGAATGATGTTTGTGATTGTGTGTGGTCTAGTGCTACTGTACCGTTCATTAAAGCATTTTCTGTTGTTGCAATTTCTTCAACGATTGCCAACGCATCAAGCGCGACATCTGATTTCCAAAACTCAGGATCATAGGTTAACATCTGGTCTAATGATTCTTGACCACCAAGTGAATAAACAGCAGGAATTAGAATTTCTTCAATATATCCTGGGCTTGCACCTTGGTAAGTAAACAACGCACGATCATGTTCTTTTGCTACTTCATTGAGTGCAAAGAAGTCATCCCACGTTTTTGGAATTTCAATGCCTTCTTCATCGAAAAGTGTTTTGTTGTACCATAACCCCATTACGTTGTAGTTATATGGTGCCATGTAAATCTTCTCGTCGCCGTACGGAGACATATAAACTGACTCTAAAATACCTGGTAAGATCTTATCTTTTAATGCTACATCTTCGTTTAATGCATTTTCCTCAAATAGATCTGTTAACTCAAGAAATCCTTCTTCTTTGATTAATCCTTGCGTGACCCCAGATGGATCTGTTTGGTTTAGGTACACAACATCTGGTGGCGTGCCCGCAATAATTTTCGGACGAATTAGTTCACCAATGTCTGGGTTCGCTGTAATATTGACCGTTGTTCCTGGATTTGCTTCTTCAAACATTTTAGCGATTTCTTTCCAGTAAGCATCCCCGTATCCACCTTGGAATACCGCTACTTCTAGTTCTTGGCTATCTGTCTTGTCGCCGGCTTTATCTTTATCTTTATTTCCGTCCTTACTTGAATCCTTATCATTGCTACATGCCGCTAACAATAGTGCAAGTGCTGCAAAGAGTACGATTAACTTTCTTGAAATAGATTTCATGATGACACTCCTCTTTTTTTATTTTAAGTTATTTAGGCAGTAATCAAAACCCTATTCACCCCCCTTAAATAGCTTAACTTCACTGTTCAAGAGAAAGCGTTGTAAGCGCTTTCTACAGTGATTCTTTTCTACTAAAATATTTTATTAAAACATTTACTAATAGAATATCACGAATGTTTTCCAATGTCTACTCATTTTCAGAACCTTTCTACTTTTCTTCCATTCAGACGCTTAATCTATTCCGTTCACATCACAACTTCACGCTATGAATGGGCTTTATTTAGCGTTGGTTGGGGTTTTCGTCCAACAATTAACTTTTCACCATCCGTATAACCTTCTTCTCGCCCAACTAATTCTTGAATCAGTTGCCCTCTACGAAGTGTAATCTGATCCAAATACAATGGATTCCCAATTAAATTCTCTTTTTCATCAGGATCATTGTCTAGATTAAAAAATTGTTCCT
>JARIDM010000118.1 GCA_029263945.1 Sporosarcina sp. | reverse complement strand
TAAATCTTCATCCTCTACAGTCGCATCCTTCATTGGGTGCGTGGATTGAAATTTTGTTGCCCTTACCAATGACTCTAGCAGACATGTCGCATCCTTCATTGGGTGCGTGGATTGAAATAGTATTACGGATTTCAATCGTTTGACCAGCAGAAAGTCGCATCCTTCATTGGGTGCGTGGATTGAAATAGAAGAATTGCATGGAATGCGGTACACGAACGATGTCGCATCCTTCATTGGGTGCGTGGATTGAAATCCAATGCTTGAATCGTCACTTACGGAATACAGTGGGTCGCATCCTTCATTGGGTGCGTGGATTGAAATATAGTGGCGAACAGAAACTTTGTTGAAGGCTATTGTCGCATCCTTCATTGGGTGCGTGGATTGAAATTTCGATCGGTACTTTACTCGGTAGTTTGGCTGGGTCGCATCCTTCATTGGGTGCGTGGATTGAAGTCCGTAGCGTACATAAAATGCTTAAGAAATTTTAAATAAAGTCTGGAGAAGTTGCGCCTTGATTTGGCAGAAAAGGAAAGGGATTCAATACTATACGGATTTCACAGTGAAGGATAGGAATGGTACTCTTGTGAATGCAAATGTTCAAATTTTCGAGTTGGAAAATGAAGATTTAAATATAGATGAACCTTACTTTACACTAGAAAATTTAATAAGGGCTTTATCAAGATTGAATATTGATAGTAATTACTATAGCCTTACTGGAGAAATAAAAGAACATAGTATTTATTTAGACGTTATCAATGAGAATGAAAGTAGAGTCAAGTTTTTCGGAGAGAATTGTAAGGAGATTTTTGCGTCAATGGTATTGGAAAATCATGAAACTTACAGGACTCTATACCAATATGTTTATTACTTATATTTACTCGATAAAAAATCTGAAGAATTTTTTGAAAATGAAGAAATAAATCGTAAATTTACGGACGAGGACTTTCACCTCTTTTTATCTTAAAATCATTTTAAAGAAGTTACTTTCATAATGACAATCTACTAGATACAGAAACTCAACTATATGTTGCGCTGGCGGTGTAATAAAACAAGATTGATAAATTGATGGATACATGGAAAAAAGCTACTACTTCAGATACGTGAAGCACAAACCCATTCCCCTAGATTAGTTCTGAATCCGAAGTATTCCAAAGTTTGAAACTTTACCCCCTATTCAGACGTATAATGGTTATACTAGACAAATATAAATCTTCTAGAAGTACAAGGAAATAAGCCTTAAGACTGGTGGGAACTCAAGCTAAAGACACTATTCTTTTGAAGTGAGTAAGCGCATAATGAAGTGAATATACAAAGAAGCATCAAAGCTTCTCTGATCGGGAAAGTGGGGGAAGTGTATGAGTAAAACAATCTATATTGTTTTAACGGATACAGGGACGCTATTGTCAAAAGCCATTGGTATGTATACGCGTGAGGACTTAAATCATGCATCAATCGCTTTTGATGAAGCATTAACTGAGATGTATAGCTTTGGAAGAAAGCAGCGTCACAATCCATTTGTAGGTGGCTTTGTAAAAGAAAATGCAACGGGTGGTATTTTCAAAGACGCTAGCTGTGCAATTTTCAGCTATGTCGTAAGTGATGACGTTTATGAGCGTATGCAAAATCGCGTTCGACACATTGAAGCAAACAAAGAACAATATCGATATAATTTCATAGGCCTGTTTGCAGTTGCACTTAATAAAAATTTAGAACGCCATCATGCTTATTTTTGTTCCCAATTTGTAGCAACCCTGCTTAATGAAAGTGGGATTGACGTATTTAATGTGACCCCGAACTTTGTACAGCCTCATCATTTTACTCAGTTAACTTGTATGCATACGGTTTATGAGGGAGATTTACAAATTTATGTTAAGAATGTACGGGAAGAAGAAGCTGATATTGTAGAACGATTAAGTATGTGGCGGCATCTTCCGTTTGGAAAAATGGCCTAAGCTTAAAGCTTCTCTTAAAGGAGGAGCTTTTTCATTTTCGCAATTTTAATGAAAACATGAGATAATAAGAAAAACAAGGGAATGGATGAAAACATGACAAAAACAATAGAGCTACAAGTGAATGCGCAAAATATTGCCGATATAAAAAAGGGCTACCCTTTAATTTTGAAAGAAGCCGTTTTAAATTTGGACGTTTTAAAAGAAGAGGGCAGCATTATTCATCTAATCGATCGCAATAGAAAGTTCGTTGCGAAAGGTTATTACGGTGTACAAAATAAGGGCATCGGTTGGGTGCTGACAAAGAATGCAGACGAGCCAATTGATTTTAATTTTTTCGAGTCTAAAATTTCACGGGCAATTGAAAGAAGAGCAACTTTTTTCGAAGATGAAGAGACGAATGCTTACCGGGTATTTAACGGAGAAGGCGATGGCATCGGTGGTTTGACGATTGACTATTTCGATGGTTTTTATATGGTAAGTTGGTACAGTGAAGGCATTTATAAACTCAAGCATCATGTGTATGGTGTGCTTGACAAACTGGTCACATATAAAGGCATTTATGAGAAGAAACGCTTTGACACGAAAGGACAATATATCGATCAAGATGATTTTGTTCAAGGAGCGCAAGGCGATTTCCCAATTATCGTAAAAGAAAACGGGATGAACTTTGCGATAGACTTAAATGATGGTGCAATGACCGGGATTTTCCTCGACCAGCGTGATGTGCGTGAATCGATTCGCGACAATTATGCGGAAGGTAAGCATGTCTTGAATACTTTCTCTTATACGGGTGCATTTTCTGTAGCCGCGTCTCTTGGCGGTGCGGTGAAGACGACAAACGTCGATTTAGCAAGTCGTAGTTTACCGAAAACCATTGAGCAATTTAGTGTGAATGGGATTGACTATGAACAGCAAGAAATCCGAGTGATGGATGTATTCGATTATTTCCGCTATGCAAAACGTCATGCGTTGAAATTCGATTTGGTGATTTTAGATCCACCAAGTTTTGCCCGTTCAAAAAAATATACTTTTAGCACGGCGAAAGATTACCCAGCATTGTTAATGGATGCGATAGCGATTACTGAGACAAACGGAATTATCGTCGCTTCTACAAACAACGCAAGTTTTGGGATGAAGAAATTCAAGACATTTATTGAGACCGCATTTAATGATGCAGGTTCGAAATATAAAATTCTTGAAGAATCATCACTTCCAAAAGACTTTAGAACAAATCGGGATTTCCAGGAATTTAACTACTTAAAAGTGGTTATTTTACAAAAAACTAAATAGCATAATGGCTGTTTCAGAAGACATGTAATGTTCTTTTGGAACAGCCATTTTTTATCTCTATCCTTCAAATTACTGAAATGATGTGTAACATACATTCAAAAGGGAATTGTAAAGAAAACGGCAACTGTAGGGTAGGAAGGATGATAATTGGTGAAACGAATGATGGTAGCAATGGTTTGTATCACTCTTTTACAGGCGTGTGCCACCGATGAAGAAGTGAGGCGGTCCGTGTCACTTTCCACAGATACGCTCGAAGAAGAAATACCTGGAGTTAAACAGACAGTTGAGGAAGTCGTTGACGAGATAAAAATACAACATGCATCACCTGTTGAATTAATCTTGCCACCTGGTATACCTGTGAGTGAAGGGATGTATTTAACAGCGCTCACTCACGGAGAAGAGACAAACTACGAAGTAAAACTATTTGAAACTGAATCGCCAATCCAGGTGAATGATCCACAGTTAGAAGAACTTGAACCGTTCGCCATTCTATCGGGAACGCTTTTTGAACTTGAACAAGAAGCAAATCGAGCGGTGAATTATCAACCAATTCAAGAAGGAATGCCTAAGGTAGATTTAGGGTACGGGGTGATAGGCTATCAAGAAGGAGCCGCAGGCAGTACATATACGACATTTCATGAAGGGCGATGGTCGGTTACCGTTCGCTCGTCTATAAGTGAGGGCGAGAAAGATATCGGCGTTGATTTTGCAAAACAAATTGTAGAGCGTCTTGAGACTCAGTTGCTTCCGATACCTCATGAAAATGGCTCAATATTATTGACCGCAAATGAACAAGCCGATAATCCCGTAGAAGCAAATAGTGTTACATGGCAAGAGGGCAATGTTTTGTACGAGGTCGTCATGGCAAACCCATTGCCACTTATTGACTTTGTGACCGAAAAATAACTTGAGTTTGAAACCATTCGTTAGAAAAGTGAATCCGATGAAAAATGAAGCGCGTTTTAAGAAGAAATAATATAAAAAAGAGACGATAACCACTGCGGTTATCGTCTCTTCGTTGTTGAATCGGCTGTATTCAGTTAAGAAGTCAGGCGCTTCATATTTTGGATTCGAACCTTTATAGAAAGTTTCTTTACTCGGTTAACCGTCTCTTCTAAAGAAGCCGAAGATCCCAACGGTTTGTACGATGTTTGTGAAAGCATTTGGATCTACTTCATTAATAATTGTTTCCAAATCGTATAGCTCATACCGCGTAATGACGAGGTATAGCATATTCTTTTCTTCTTTGGAATAAGCGCCTGTCGCAGGCATAATCGTAATGCCACGCACCATTTTTTTGTGAATGGCCTGTTGCAATTCATCTGCATTATGCGTAATAATCATTGCTGTTAACTTTTCATGACGCGTATGAATTGTATCGATTACAGCAGTCGTTATATAAAGTGCAAGCATCGTATACAACGCGTTTTCAGGTTCGTACAGAAAACCTGCAAGTACGATAATGACGCCATTAAGCAATAAGAAGTATGTCCCAATCGGTTTATCTTGTAATCGCGACAACACCATTGCAACAATGTCCATACCACCTGTAGATGCCCCTAGTTTTAGCGAGATCCCAACGCCGGCACCGCCAATGACACCACCGACAACGGCATTTAATATAATGTCATCAGAAACAGAAATAACAGGTAAAAGTTGTAAAAATATCGTAACGAAAATAACGGAAATAATACTATAGATGGTAAAGCCTTTCCCGACTTTATACCAACCTAGAATAAAAACAGGAATATTGAATAAGAGTAAAAGGATACCTGTACTAACACTAATGCCAAGGAAATCTGAAAAGACACTAGAGGCTAATTGGGCAGCTCCT
>JARIDM010000024.1 GCA_029263945.1 Sporosarcina sp. | reverse complement strand
CTGAAATTGAAATTGCTGCTAAAAGAATCTTATTCCTTCGTGAAAAGCTTAATGGAATTCTTGCAGAACGTACGGGACAACCGATTGAGGTCATTGCAGCGGATACAGAGCGTGATAATTTCATGACGGCTGAACGTGCGAAAGAATATGGTTTAATTGACCATATTATTACACGTAGCGATATGAAAGAAGTAAAAAAGAAGTAAAATAAAATGAGGTCAACCCATTCTTGCGGTTGATCTCATTTTTATATTTTGTAGGATTGCCAAGTTTAAAGTAGCCCCTAAAAAGGGTAGAGTAACTACTATATAGAACGGGAGTGGTAATTTGAAAAAGATACTTGGACCGATAGGGATTATTGGTATAATTCTCGTGCTCCTGGGAATAATGATTATTCCTAGTTATAATAAATTCGTTACATTAGAAGAAAATGTAAACCAATCTTATGCACAAATCGATAATCAGTTACAGAGAAGAATGGATTTAATCCCAAACCTAGTCAATACAGTGAAAGGATTTGCTTCACATGAGAAGGAAGTGATTGCTGACGTCTCAGATGCACGTGCCAAACTCGCAGGTGCACAAGGCCCAGAAAATCAGGCTGTAGCGAACGAAGAGTTATCGGGAGCGCTGAGTAGATTGCTTGTCGTCGTGGAAAATTATCCTGATTTAAAGGCAAATGAAAATTTTAGTGAGCTAATGGATGAACTGGCGGGAACAGAAAATCGAATAGGTGTAGCACGTAAAGATTATAATGAAGAAGTATCTAAATATAATCGACAAGTAAAAAGGTTTCCAGGTAAAATAATTGCTTCTCTTTTCGGATATGAAGAAAAAGAATATTTTAAAGCCGATGAAGCTGCAACGGAAGTGCCAGAAGTCGACTTTGGAGACGACTCGGAGTGATGCGTCAGTTATTTCGTATGCTGACTGTCGTATCTTTTGTTGTCGTTTTGTTTTATGAGGGCGTGACATTCGCGGCTGATGTTCCACCCCCGAAAGGACATATCTATATACAAGATTTTGCAAATGTCTTGTCTGCATCTCAGAAAGAAGAATTAACGCAATATGGTATGCAGTTAGATGACGCAACAACAGCGCAACTAGGTGTTTTAATCTTGCCGAATATTGGCGACGATGCTGTGGATGCTTTTGCAGTAGAGGCCTTGCGTGAATATGGCTTAGGCACAAAGAATGAAGACAACGGAGCGTTACTTATTGTAACAACTGAACCGAATTCTAGTGACGATCGCCATTTTTATTTAACGACTGGATATGGTTTGGAAGGTGCGCTACCTGATGGAAAAGTGGGCAGGATAATAGATCAAGTTGCAATGCCGCGCCTAAAAGAAGGTCAACCCGATCAAGCGGTCGTAGCTACTTATAAAGTAATTTACAATGAGATTGCAAAAGAATACGGGTGGGACGGCGAAATTGATTCTGCTCCTTCAATGAGTAATGAGGATAATTCGAGAGGCATTGGCCTTCCATCACCCCTTATTTTATTGGTCGTCATTTTCATTATTCTGCGACTGATGAATAATCGTGGAGGCCCTGGTGGAAGGGGTGGAGGCGGAGCTCGTAGACGGAGTGGCCCTCTATTTTACCCCGGTTCATTCGGTGGAAGCAGTGGCGGATTTGGTGGCGGCGGTTTCCGCGGAGGCGGAGGCGGTTCTGGCGGCGGTGGGGGCGCGGGAAGAAGCTGGTAGTTATCCAAAGTCATCCGAGAGAAATTAAGTAAATGCGGTTTGTGTAGAGAAGACGTATGCCCCCATATGCAAGAATCGCTATGTCTTCTCTATAACGAACGACATTTGTAGGTTTGCACGTGAACCGACTAATTATTTGGAATTGTGGTGGTTTTTTGAATATAACATTTTATAGACAAGATGGATGTCCATTATGTGACGAAGCTGAGCAGATGTTAAAGCTTGTACAAGAAGATTATCCATTAACTTGGACAACATTCGACATTCGAACGGATGATGCCGTACATGAGAAATACATGATGATGGTGCCTGTTATAGAGAGAAATGACGAACCAGTTTTGTTTGGCAATATAGGGTATATCGACATTCTAGAATTATTCGACAAATAACGAGGTATTTTATTTGTACTATTCAAGAAAAGGTTGTATACTAATAATAGTTAGTAAGAGGTGTTACATTTCTAGTCCTCGTGGGACGTTTCGTTTTACAACGGGACATAAATCGTCCAACTAACTGGAGGTGATTGTTGTTTGAAATTTTCAATGGAGGCACAGAGTAAACTTGTGCCAGAAATGATGGAAGTATTGCAAGAGAGATTTCGAATATTAAAATACGTGGAAATGGCAGGTCCTATTGGCAGACGCCCACTTGGCGAAATGGCAGGATTGTCAGAGCGAGAAACGCGTACTTTAATCGATCTTTTGCGCACACAACAATTAATTAACGTTGCAAAAAATGGTGCCACAATTACTGTTTATGGAATGAGGGTACTTGAAGAACTTGAACCGTTTATGGAAATATGGACGGGTCGTGCAACGTTGAAAAAACGCTTGAAAGAGTTTCTGGGTATTTCTTCTATCAAAATAGTTGCAGGGGACGTTGATGAGCTTCATTCATCAAAGAATTTGCTTGGTATGAAAGCGGCAAATGAGTTTGTAGCGCATATTGGAAATGGAAAAACGGTTGCTGTAACAGGTGGAAGTACTGTTGCCTCAATCCCGAGTTTTATTCAAAAGAATAAAGCACTAAAAGATTTATTGTTCATCGCAGCGCGAGGTGGCGTTGGAGAAGATATCGGCTTACAAGCAAATGTGATTGCAGCTTCATTCTCGGAGGCGTGCGGTGGGAAGTATAGTACGTTTTATTACCCCGATTCACTAAGTGAAGAAGCGCATAAAGCGTTCCGAAATGAGCCAGGCGTCTTAAAAATGATCGAGCTATACGATCGAGTTGATTGTGTGATTCACGGAATTGGAAATGCACAAACAATGGCTATGCTACGTGATTCTTCTAAAGAAATAAAAGAGAAAATCACAAGTGTTGGCGCAAAAGGCGAAGCGTTTGGTTATTATTTTGACCGTACTGGTAAAGTTGTTCACCGAATTCGAACAGTTGGGATTCAAACCAATCAGTTAGAACGCGTACCGTTACTCATTGCAGTAGCGGGCGGTAAAAGTAAAGCTGAAGCCATTTTATCTTATATGGCAAGTGCACCTAAACAAACGATTTTAGTTACTGATGAAGGTGCAGCAAATGAAATGATTAAACACTTGATTTAATGAACCACCATTTTATAAAAAAACAAACATCATATTTTGGAGGGATTTTTAATGACAATTAAATTAGCAATCAACGGATTTGGAAGAATCGGACGCGTGGTATTTCGCGAAGCACTAAAAAATGACGCAGTAGAAGTAGTCGCAATTAATGACTTAACAGATGCAAAAATGCTTGCACACTTACTTAAATATGACTCAGTACACGGTGTACTAGATGCAGAAGTTACTGCAGAAGGCGATTCAATCGTTGTTAATGGTAAGTCAGTTAAAGTATTTGAAGAAAGAGATCCATCAGCACTTCCTTGGGGAGAGCTAGACGTTGACGTAGTTATTGAGTCAACAGGTATTTTCAGAAGTGAAGAAGCACTATCTAAACATATCGAAGCTGGCGCAAAACGCGTTATTCTTTCAGCACCTGCCTCAGGTAACGTAACAACACTCGTTATGGGTGTGAACCACAAAGATTACGACGCATCAAAAGATAAAGTCGTATCAAACGCATCATGTACAACGAACTGTCTTGCGCCAGTTGTAAAAGTGCTTAACGACAAATTTGGTGTTAAACGCGGTATGATGACAACAATTCACTCTTATACAAATGACCAAAGCATTCTTGACTTCCCGCACTCAGATCCAAGACGTGCGCGTGCAGCTGCTGAGTCAATGATTCCAACAACAACTGGTGCAGCATCAGCTGTAACTAAAGTAATTCCTGAACTAAAAGGTAAACTAGACGGAATGGCAGTACGTGTACCAACGCCAAACGTATCACTTGTTGACTTTGTTGCAGAACTTAACAAAGAAACAACAGTTGAAGATTTAAATGCAGCACTTAAAGAAGCTTCAGAAAACGAACTAAAAGACATCCTTGTATATTCTGATCTTCCATTAGTTTCAAAAGACTACAATGGAAACATTTCATCATCAACAGTTGATGGGCTTTCTACAATGGTTCTTGAAGATAACCTTGTAAAAGTTATTGCATGGTACGATAACGAAGCAGCATACTCAGCTCGTTGTATCGATCTTGCAATTTACATGAACGAACAAGGACTATAATAAATAGCAAAAATAGGTAACCCCCCTTATAATAAAGTTGGGTAAGAGGAACGGGGACAGCCCCGTTCCTTATTTTTTTATAAACTGAAAGGTGGTCGTTTTTCATGCAGTCGAAGAAGACAATGAAAGATATACAGCTTGAGGGTAAAAGAGTTTTTTGTCGGGTAGATTTTAACGTACCTATGGAGAACGGAAAAGTAACAGACGTTACGCGTATCCGTGCTGCGATTCCAACGATTAACTACTTAGTTGAACAAGGTGCAAAAGTCATTTTAGCGAGTCACTTGGGCCGTCCAAAAGGTCAAGTGAACGAAGAAATGAGACTAACAGCTGCTGGAGAAAAACTAGCTGAACTAATTGGTAAACCGGTGAACAAACTGGACCACTCAATTGGTGAAGAGGTTACAACAGCAATTTCCAATATGGAAATTGGAGATATTGTCTTACTCGAAAACGTGAGATT
The DNA here is from genome assembly GCA_029263945.1 of Sporosarcina sp. Taxonomy (GTDB): domain Bacteria; phylum Bacillota; class Bacilli; order Bacillales_A; family Planococcaceae; genus Sporosarcina. The sequence continues at coordinate 3,503 of JARIDM010000024.1, read as the reverse complement.
CCATGCTGGAGAAGAGAAGAATGATTCAACACTTGCAAAACAATTTGCAGATCTTGCAGATGTATTTGTAAATGATGCATTTGGCGCAGCGCACCGTGCACACGCGACAACTGCAGGCATTACTGAATATCTTCCAGCTGTTTCAGGTTTCTTACTTGAAAAAGAGCTAGACGTACTTGGCAAAGCACTTTCGAATCCAGAACGTCCTTTTACAGCAATTATTGGTGGCGCAAAAGTTAAAGATAAAATTGGCGTCATCGACCACCTATTAGACATTGTAGATAATTTAATCATCGGTGGCGGACTTTCCTATACCTTCTTAAAAGCACAAGGATACGAAATCGGTAAATCCTTGTTAGAAGAAGATAAAATGGACTTAGCGCTATCGTTTATTCAAAAAGCAAAAGACAATAACGTAAAATTATATTTACCAATTGATGTCGTCGTTGCAGATGACTTTTCAGTGGACGCAAACACAAAAGTAGTCGACATAGATGCTATGCCAAAAGAATGGGAAAGTCTCGATATCGGACCGAAAACAGCAGCACTCTATGCCGATGTAATCGCCGATTCAAAACTTGTTATTTGGAATGGCCCAATGGGTGTGTTTGAACTAGCACCATTCGAAGGCGGTACGAAGAAAGTCGCGGAAGCAATGGCTGAAACAACTGGCTATACGATCATTGGTGGTGGAGATTCAGCTGCTGCCGTTGAAAAATTCAATGTTGGTGAAAAAATGGATCACATTTCTACTGGTGGCGGAGCTTCTCTTGAGTTTATGGAAGGCAAAGACCTACCAGGTGTAAGTGCTTTAAACGATAACTAATCAGGGGGAATTAACTTGCGAAAACGTATTATTGCTGGAAACTGGAAAATGTATAAAACAGCGGAAGAAGCGCAAAGCTTTGCAAAGGAAGTTGTAGGGAAAATAACTGCATCTGATAAAGTAGAAGCAATTATTTGTTCACCTGCACTTTATTTGACAAATCTTATTGAACTTACGAAAGGTTCACCTGTCAAAATTAGCGCACAAACGATGCACTTCGAAAAAGAAGGCGCATTTACAGGGGAAATTAGTCCTGCAATGCTTGCAAGCGTCGGTGTTGAACACGTTGTGCTCGGTCACTCAGAACGTCGTGAATATTATAACGAGACAGATGAGTCTGTTAACCAGAAAGTACATGCAGCATTCGATTTCAATATTACCCCGATTGTTTGCGTTGGTGAATCACTTGAAGAGCGTGAGAGTGGGACAACAGTTGCTAAAGTTGCAGAACAAGTAAAAGTTGCTTTCAAAGGCATCGACAATGAAAAAGCAGCTAAAGCGGTCATTGCTTATGAACCAATCTGGGCAATTGGCACAGGAAAAACAGCAACTGCAGAAGATGCAAATGAAGTTTGTGGTGAAATCCGTGCAACGGTTGAAACGTTATACGGTAAAGAAGTCGCAGAAGCTGTACGAATTCAGTATGGTGGAAGTGTTAAACCAGACAATATCAAAGAGCTTCTTTCGATGGAACATATTGATGGTGCACTTGTCGGCGGTGCAAGTTTGGAAGCTGAATCATTTGTGAAGTTAATCGAGGCGGGCGCAAATGCGTAAGGGACCAGTCGCTTTAATCATACTTGACGGATTCGGACTTCGGGATGAATACGAAGGCAACGCAGTCGCACAATCAAAAAAACCAACTTATGACCATTTAAAGAGCACTTATTCTTACACCACACTTACAGCAAGTGGTGAAGCGGTAGGGTTGCCAGATGGACAAATGGGAAACTCTGAAGTTGGGCACTTAAATATTGGTGCAGGACGCATTGTTTACCAAAGTTTAACACGTGTGAATAAATCCATACGAGACGGAGATTTTTTCGAGAACGAGAAACTTCTTGGCGCGGTCGCGCAAGCAAAGAAAAATGACAGTGCCTTGCATGTGATGGGACTCCTATCTGATGGCGGCGTACATAGTCATTATGAGCATCTCTTCGCATTGCTTGAACTCGCTAAGAAACATAATCTTGAAAAAGTCTATGTACATGCTTTTTTAGATGGTCGAGATGTCAATCCACAGTCTGCTCTTGATTTTGTTGAACAAACTGAAGAGAAAATGACTGAACTTGACGTTGGCCAATTCGCTACTGTTACAGGTCGCTATTATGCGATGGACCGCGACAAACGCTGGGATCGTGTAGATAAAACGTATCGTGCACTTGTGGATGGTATTGGATTCACTGCATCTACACCATCAGAAGGCATTCTTGCTTCTTATGAAAAAGAAATTCATGATGAGTTTGTTGAACCAATCGTTATCGAAAAAGAAGGGAAACCTGTTGCGACAATTGAAGATGGTGATGCGGTTGTTTTCTTTAACTTCAGACCTGACCGTGCAATTCAGTTGTCACGAACGTTTACAGATCCTTCGTTCAATGAGTTTCCAACAAAGAACTATGAAGATTTAAAGTTTGTATCCTTTACACATTACAGTGATGAAGTGAATGCAGACGTCGTATTTGAAAAAGTAGATTTAGTCGATACAGTTGGTGAGGTCTTTTCACAAAACGGACTGCGTCAGCTACGGATTGCTGAAACTGAAAAATATCCACATGTTACGTTCTTCATGAGTGGTGGACGAGAAGATGAGTTCCCAGGTGAAGAACGAATGTTAATTAACTCACCAAAAGTTGCGACCTATGACTTGCAACCTGAAATGAGTGCCTATGAATTAACAGATCAATTGGTTGCGGCCATCGAAGCAGACCGCTTTGATGCGATTATATTAAACTTCGCAAATCCTGATATGGTCGGACATAGTGGAATGCTTGAACCAACGATTAAAGCAATAGAAGTAGTGGATGAGTGTTTAGGACGGATCATTAAGGCCATTCAAGATAAAGAAGGTACTGCAATTGTTACTGCCGACCACGGGAATGCAGATGAAGTGGTGACACTTGAAGGTGGACCGATGACTGCACATACAACAAATCCAGTGCCAGTAATCATTACTGAAAAGAACTTAACGTTACGTACAGATGGTATTTTGGCAGATCTTGCGCCAACCATGTTAAAATTACTTCAAGTAGAACAACCTGAACTTATGACAGGAAAACCATTATTTTAAAAAGGGGAGATTTACATGCCAATTATTACACACATTCAAGGTAGAGAAGTATTAGATTCACGAGGAAATCCAACAGTTGAAGTAGAAGTTCTAACACTTAGCGGTGCTTTCGGACGCGCAATCGTTCCTTCAGGCGCTTCAACAGGTGAATATGAAGCAGTTGAATTACGTGACGGCGACAAAGGCCGTTACCTTGGTAAAGGTGTTTTAAAAGCAGTTGAACACGTGAACGAACAAATCGCAGATGAGCTGGAAGAAAATTATTCAGTACTTGACCAAGCGACAATCGACAAAGCGCTAATTGAGTTAGACGGCACACCAAACAAAGGTAAATTTGGTGCGAACGCTATTTTAGGTGTTTCAATGGCTGTTGCACACGCAGCTGCT
>JARIDM010000110.1 GCA_029263945.1 Sporosarcina sp. | reverse complement strand
TGCTCCAAAATCTCCAAGTAAAATCCTTAATTTGTAATGGAAGTCAAGGTGCGCCTGGCTGGCTCCGTCGGTGGAGTGCCACTCTTGATCTCTGGACCATCACGAATTTCATCAATACCAGTGATAGTACCTTGAATTTCACTAATGAGCGCTTTACCTTTTGGATTACGCGCTTCAAAGATTTCTTGAATACGAGGTAGACCTTGTGTAATGTCGTCTCCCGCAACTCCACCTGTGTGGAATGTACGCATTGTAAGTTGTGTACCTGGCTCACCAATAGACTGCGCAGCAATAATTCCTACCGCTTCGCCTACTTCAACTTTTTCACCTGTTGCTAGGTTAATACCATAACATTTCTTACATACGCCGTGTTTCGTATTACAAGTAAAGGCTGAACGGATTGAAAGCTTTTCAATACCTACTTCAGTAATAATACGTGCAGTATCTTCTGTAATCAGTTCGTTTTGCTTCAGAATGACTTCACCTGTCTCAGGATGATAAATCGTCTTCTTCGCATGACGACCCACGACACGTTCGTCAAGTCTTTCAATCACTTCTGCGCCTTCCATAAGTGCAGTGATTTCTAACCCACGATCTGTGCCACATTCGTCTTCACGTACGATTACGTCTTGTGCTACGTCAACAAGTCGACGTGTTAAGTAACCTGAGTCTGCTGTTTTCAGTGCAGTATCTGCAAGTCCTTTACGCGCACCGTGAGTAGAGATAAAGTACTCAAGAACTGTTAGTCCTTCACGGAATGATGACTTGATCGGAAGCTCGATGATACGTCCAGCCGGGTTAGCCATCAGTCCACGCATACCCGCAAGTTGCGTAAAGTTAGAGATGTTACCACGTGCACCAGAGTCACTCATCATAAAGATCGGGTTCAAGTTATCCAATGACTCCATTAGTCTATCTTGAATGTCATCTTTCGCGTCACTCCAGAATGCAATTACACGATCATAACGCTCTTCTTCAGTGATTAAACCACGGCGGAATTGTTTCAAGACATTATCAACTTTGGTTTGCGTTTCTGCAAGAATTGCATCTTTGTTAGGCAGAACAATAATATCAGACATTCCGATTGTTAATCCTGCACGTGTTGAATATTTAAAGCCAAGGTTCTTCATACGATCCAGCATTCTCGACGTTTCTGTAATGTGGAAACGTTTGAAAATCTCTGCGATGATATTTCCAAGAATCCCTTTCTTAAATGGTCCGACAAGCTCAGTGTTTTTAATGTGTTCTCTTACATCAACTGTACCTGAAATAAAGTACTTCTCAGGTGTTTTAATTTGCAAGTTGAAATCTGTTGGTTCATTAATATACGGGAATGAGTCCGGTAAGATTTCGTTAAAGATAATCTTTCCAACTGTTGTTAAGAGAAGCTGTCCATTTTGCTCTTCTGTAAACGTTGGATTATTAAATGAGCCTGCTTGAACTGCAATACGAGAGTGAAGGTGAACGTGACCATTTTGATAAGCAATAATTGCTTCATCTGAATCACGGAAGATAAACCCCTCTCCAGTTGCTTGTTTACGCTCCAATGTCAGGTAATAGTTTCCTAAAACCATATCTTGGGAAGGCGTAACAACAGGTTTCCCGTCTTTCGGGTTCAAAATGTTTTGCGATGATAACATAAGCAAACGCGCTTCTGCTTGTGCTTCTGCAGATAAAGGAACGTGTACTGCCATTTGGTCCCCGTCAAAGTCAGCGTTATAAGCTGTACAAACGAGTGGGTGTAGTGTGATCGCGCGACCTTCTACAAGAACTGGTTCAAATGCTTGAATCCCCAGTCGGTGAAGTGTTGGTGCACGGTTTAGTAAAACTGGGTGCTCTTGAATAACTTCTTCGAGAACGTCCCAAACTTCTGAATGCAAGCGTTCGATTTTACGTTTTGCACTCTTAATGTTGTGTGCAAGACCTCTTTCGACAAGCTCCTTCATCACGAAAGGCTTAAACAACTCGATGGCCATTTCTTTTGGCAGACCACACTGATACATTTTCAAGTTTGGTCCGACAACAATAACAGAACGACCTGAGTAGTCTACTCGTTTACCCAGTAAGTTTTGACGGAATCGACCTTGTTTTCCTTTCAGCATATGTGAAAGTGATTTTAAAGGACGGTTACCTGGACCTGTAACTGGACGACCACGACGACCGTTATCAATGAGTGCGTCAACTGCTTCTTGCAGCATACGTTTCTCGTTTTGAACGATTATTCCTGGTGCACCAAGGTCAAGTAGTCTTTTCAATCGGTTGTTACGGTTAATCACTCGACGATATAAATCATTCAAGTCCGATGTTGCAAAGCGCCCACCGTCTAACTGGACCATTGGACGCAGTTCTGGTGGAATGACTGGCAATGCTTCTAAAACCATCCATTCAGGCTTGTTTCCTGAGTTACGGAAAGATTCAACAACATCAAGGCGACGAATCGCTCTTGTACGACGTTGTCCTTGAACTGTTTTCAATTCATCTTTGAGTGTTTCCATTTCTTTATCAAGATCGATTGCACTCAGCAAACGCTCAATTGCTTCCGCACCCATAAGTGCAACAAACTTATTTCCGTATTTTTGACGATAAGCACGGTATTCTGCCTCAGAGAGAAGTTGTTTTCTTTCAAGCGGAGTATCCGCAGGTTCCACAACAACATATGATGCAAAATAGATGACTTCTTCTAGCGCACGCGGCGTCATATCAAGGATGAGCCCCATACGACTTGGAATTCCTTTGAAGTACCATATATGTGTCACTTGAGCCGCAAGCTCAATGTGGCCCATACGTTCACGGCGAACTTTCTGACGCGTTACTTCTACTCCACATCGGTCACAAACGACACCTTTGTAGCGTACACGTTTATACTTCCCGCAATGACATTCCCAATCTTTCGTAGGTCCGAAAATTCGTTCACAGAACAGACCTTCTTTTTCTGGTCTCAATGTACGATAGTTAATTGTTTCCGGTTTTTTCACTTCACCATAGGACCAAGAACGGATCTTATCCGATGATGCAAGACCTATTTTCATATACTCAAAATTGTTTACATCTACCAAGGAGCCTACCTCCCTTTAGTCAATTTGCTGGCAACTGGCATTTCCAAGATTGGAGGAAGAACTTATCTTCCCCCCGTACAATTTATATCAACTTACTTTCGTGAACTTAAGATTTTTGCTCTTCTTTAATAAGGTTTAGTGCGTCTGTTGGTTGCGTATCATCGTCTTCATCGAGATCACGTAGCTCAATCTCTTCGAATTCCGCTGTTAACATCTTCACATCTAGTCCTAAACTTTGAAGTTCTTTAATAAGAACTTTAAATGATTCAGGTACGCCTGGTTGTGGAACACTTTCCCCTTTAACAATCGCTTCGTAAGTCTTCACACGTCCAATGACGTCATCCGACTTCACAGTTAAAATCTCTTGAAGGGTATAAGCAGCACCGTAAGCTTCAAGCGCCCAAACTTCCATCTCTCCGAAACGTTGTCCACCAAACTGGGCTTTACCCCCTAGTGGTTGTTGTGTAACGAGTGAGTAAGGTCCTGTTGAACGTGCGTGAAGTTTATCGTCAACCATGTGATCTAGTTTGATTAAGTACATAACCCCAACAGATACACGGTTGTCGAACGGCTCACCTGAACGTCCATCATAAAGAATGGTCTTTCCATCTCTGTCCATTCCGGCTTCTTCCATTGTTAACCAAACATCTTCTTCATTTGCACCATCAAATACTGGTGTCGCCATATGAATGCCGAGTTCTCTAGATGCCATACCAAGGTGCATTTCGAGTACTTGACCAATGTTCATACGTGACGGAACCCCTAGTGGGTTAAGCATTACATCGATTGGCGTACCATCTGGAAGGAATGGCATATCTGACTCAGGAAGTATACGTGAAATAACACCTTTGTTTCCGTGTCTTCCTGCCATTTTGTCTCCAACAGAAATTTTACGCTTTTGGACGATATAAACACGTACAAGCTGATTTACACCTGGAGATAATTCGTCACCGTCTTCACGGTTGAATACTTTAACATCCAGTACGATCCCACCTGCACCGTGTGGAACACGTAGCGATGTATCACGAACTTCACGTGCTTTTTCACCGAAAATTGCATGTAGCAGACGTTCTTCAGCTGTTAGTTCAGTAACCCCTTTTGGCGTTACTTTCCCAACAAGAATGTCGCCATCACGCACTTCAGCTCCAATACGGATAATTCCACGATCATCTAGATGACGAAGCGCTTCTTCTCCTACGTTTGGAATGTCACGTGTAATCTCTTCTGGTCCTAGTTTTGTATCCCTTGCTTCCGACTCGTACTCTTCAATGTGTGCTGAAGTATAGTCGTCGTCTTTTACCAATCGTTCACTCATAATAATGGCATCTTCATAGTTGAAGCCATCCCATGTCATAAACGCTGTTAGAACGTTACGTCCTAATGCAAGTTCACCTTTTTCCATAGACGGACCATCTGCTAAGATATCATTCTTATTCACACGATCTCCTACATTGATAATTGGACGTTGGTTGTAACAAGTTCCTTGGTTAGAACGAACAAAGTTATCTAAACGATGAATCGTTAAGTCTCCTTGGACTTCTTTACCATCGACCATTTCAATGCGACGGACACGAATTTCTTTCGCTTCAACATATTCAACAATTCCAGTATGTGTTGCTAGAACAGCTGCACCAGAATCTCGTGCTGAAACGTACTCCATCCCAGTTCCTACTAACGGAGATTGTGGGTTTAGAAGCGGAACTGCTTGACGTTGCATGTTCGCACCCATAAGCGCACGGTTTGAGTCATCGTTCTCTAAGAATGGAATACACGCAGTTGCGGCAGAAACAACTTGTTTTGGCGATACATCCATATAGTCAATTTGTTCACGTTTAAAGACTGTGTTATCTCCTTGGAAACGTCCAACTACACCTTCATTCACAAACGAACCATCTTCAGCAAGTTCAGCGTTCGCTTGCGCAACAATATAGTTATCTTCTACATCAGCCGTTAAGTAATCAATTCGTTCAGTTACACGACCTGTTTCTGGATCTACTTTTCTATAAGGCGTTTCAATAAATCCAAATTTATTTACTTTCGCGAAAGTAGACAATGAGTTAATTAATCCAATGTTCGGGCCTTCTGGCGTTTCAATTGGACACATGCGACCATAGTGAGAATAGTGAACGTCACGTACTTCCATTCCAGCTCGTTCACGCGTTAAACCACCGGGTCCAAGTGCAGATAAACGACGTTTGTGCGTCAGCTCTGCAAGCGGGTTTGTTTGGTCCATGAATTGTGATAATTGCGAGCTACCAAAGAACTCTTTAATCGACGCAATTACTGGGCGAATATTTATCAATTGTTGCGGCACAATAGAAGCAGTATCGTTAATTGACATACGTTCTTTTACGACACGTTCCATACGGGAAAGTCCAATACGGAATTGGTTTTGTAAAAGTTCTCCGACTGAACGCAAACGACGGTTACCTAAGTGGTCAATGTCATCCGTGTTCCCAACGCCGTGTAATAAGTTAAAGAAGTAACTAATCGATGCAACAATATCTGATGGGGTAATATGCTTAACAGATTCTTCTACATAAGCATTCGAAGTGATGTTAATCACTTGCGGCTCTTCACCATTTGGATTCGGAGCATATACCTTAATCGTTTGAATTGTGGCAGCTTCTTCGATCACACCGTCCACTGGTTGAATTTCGTGGAAACCGATGCCTTTTTCTAAATACGGTAATAAACGATCCAATGCACGACGATCGACTACTTCATCTTTTTCAAGAAGAATTTCACCTGTTTCAGGATCCACAATCGTCTCTGCTAGCGTCTGGTTAAACAGACGGTTCTGCACAGCTAACTTCTTATTCATTTTATAGCGACCTACATCTGCTAAGTCATATCTTTTCGGATCGAAAAAGCGTGAGTAAATTAAACTTTTCGCACTATCAAGTGTTGGTGGCTCACCTGGACGAAGTCGCTCGTAGATTTCAAGCATTGCCTTTTCAGAGGTTTCAGTATTATCTCTTTCAAGAGTGTTACGTAAATACTCATTGTCACCAATTAAATTAATAATTTCTTCGTCTGTAGAAAACCCAAGTGCACGAAGAAGTACTGTAATTGGTAACTTACGTGTACGGTCAATTCTCACGTGAATCACATCTCTTGCGTCAATTTCATACTCAAGCCATGCACCACGGTTCGGAATTACAGTTGCACCGAAACCACGTTTCCCGTTTTTATCGATCTTATCATTATAATAAACACTAGGAGAACGAACGAGTTGTGAAACGATAACTCTTTCCGCACCATTAATAATGAAGGTACCATTCTCTGTCATGAGCGGGAAATCACCCATAAACACGTCTTGTTCCTTCACTTCTTCAGTATCCTTATTATGAAGCCGAACTTTCACACGCAGTGGTGCCGCGTATGTTACATATCGTTCTTTTGATTCGTCTACTGGATACTTTGGTTCCTCCAGATGATAATCCACAAATTCTAATAAAAGATTCCCTGTGAAGTCCTCAATTGGGGAGATATCATGAAACATTTCCCGCAATCCCTCTTCTAAGAACCACTCATAAGATGCCGTCTGAATTTCGATTAGATTCGGAAGTTCAAGAACCTCACTGATCCGTGCGAAACTTCTACGTTGACGGTGTTGACCATATTGAACTAGATGACCTGTCAACTCATTCACCCCTCATATACAATAATAATTCTTTTCAAAACATGAAAAACCATGTATGATGGCGAAAGGCAAAAATAAAATGAGTTCTAACAGAAGCTCATTCTAGTTTACAATTCCTTATCCATCATCAGTATGCCATTCCTACTTACCTTTCATGCAAATGGGCATACGATTGCATGATATTAATTTATCCATCTTATAACGCTACCACAAAAATAATAAATCGTCAATCTTTAATGGCACGTAATATTAAATAACCTTTTCGCTTTTCAACGGTCTCTACATTGCCGAAAATCTCTTCTAAACGTCGCATAGACGAAGGGGCTCCTTGCTTCTTTTGAATTACAACCCACAAATGGCCACCTGAGCGTAGTTTAGTAAATGAATCTTCATAAAAGGTAAAGACTGTTTCTTTCCCCGCCCGAATCGGTGGATTTGTTAAAATCGCTGCAAAATCTTCCACCTTTACTGCAGACAATGCATGACTCGGATATATCGTGACGTTCGGAATATTATTTCTTGATGCGTTTTGCTCACTTAATGCCAACGCCCTTTCATTCACATCAACCATGTGAATGTTACGTTCAGGAAACGATGTCGCAATCGCAAGACCGATAGGACCATACCCACAACCGACATCTAAAATGCCACCTTCTACTTCAGGCTCCTCAAATGATTCTACAAGAAGTCGCGAACCAAAATCCACTTCTCCTTTACTAAAAACACCCGCATCCGTTTTAAAATGTAACAGATTGCCACGTAATTGAGCAGACCATTCTTTCGGCTGACTTTTCACTTTCGGATCTTTGGTATAATAATGCTCAGACATCGAGATCATTCCTCCTTCTCGGCGACCGCCCAAATTTCAAATCACTTCGTACAATTGTTAGCAAATTAAATTTACGATAGATTAAACAACTTTATAACAAGGCCCTATCCACGTGCTGTTGTAGACGATGTAACAACTTTTTACTTGTGGTACACCAACTGCACAGAACCCAGTTCTATTAGTTGCCTCAAAATAACGAAGAAAAGCCCGTCTTCGCCGACGAGCTTTTCTTCATTATTCAGCCAAAAAACGAAACGATTACCAGTGACCTTCAAATCAAGTTACCCTGATTTAAAGGTCATGGTAGTCATCTCAAATTTTTAGATAAAATTACTTAACTTCTACTGAAGCGCCTGCTTCTTCAAGTTTACCTTGAACTTCTTCAGCTTCTTCTTTAGCAACGCCTTCTTTAATTGCTTTTGGCGCTTCGTCAACAAGTGCTTTCGCTTCTTTCAAGCCAAGGCCTGTAATTTCGCGAACTGCTTTGATAACTTGGATTTTCTTGTCTCCAGCTGAAGTAAGGATTACGTCGAATTCAGATTTCTCTTCTTCAACAGCTCCTCCGCCGCCGCCGCCAGCTGCAACTGGTGCTGCAGCAGTTACGCCAAATTCTTCTTCAATTGCTTTTACAAGGTCGTTTAGTTCAAGAACCGTCATTTCTTTGACAGCTTCTAAGATTTGTTCAGTAGTCATTATTAGTTCCTCCTAATAGGGTTTAGTGTCGAGCGACTCACACAGAGTTCAACTCGCATTTTTTTGTTCAGGCAACTTTATTAAGCGCCTTCTTCTGTTTGTTCTTTTTGCTCTGCAACAGCTTTTGTTGCAAGTGCAAAGTTGCGCATTGGCGCTTGTAGAACGCTGAGTAGCATAGATAGTAGACCATCGCGTGATGGGA
>JARIDM010000280.1 GCA_029263945.1 Sporosarcina sp. | reverse complement strand
CCTGAAATGTTTGTCTGTGTCAACCGCCGCTGCCCCTACCACTTCAGCTAACCGTCCACTTGCTTGGCGACGGGCTAAATCCATTTGGAATAACCGATCTTGTGCTTGAACAAATCCTTGCGCACGGTAAAGATCGGCGTCCGACTTTGCGGTAATATGCGGTACACCAAAGTCATCTCGCACCACCGTCACATCTTCGGCCGAAAAGTCTGCTGCCAGTTCGCCTGAAACAACAGGCTTAGATTTGCTTATGTACAAGTTAAGAAAAATAAGTGCGCCAATTCCGACCACTAAGATGATTCCAATCCCCCAAAGAAAAATCTTCCCCCATTTATTCTTCAATTCTCTTCCCCCTTAAGTAAACCTTTACTTTCTCATAACTCTATTCGCTGATTACGTTAAATATCCTTTAATTTTCGTTTTGCAATGATGGGGATTAAAAATTAGAGATTGTTCCACAATGGATTTGAAAGAGCGCTATCTGGTGAGTCGATCAATAATCGAACGGAGAGCGCTCTTGCTAATTTTAATAGAACCTCAAAAATAACACTCTTGACTATATAAGCATATGCTTATATAGTGTTTATGAAGTGGAGGGATAATAGGTGAATCATACAGAAACGATTGACATATACCGTGCATCGCAGCTATTAAAATTACTTGGGGATCCAACTCGATTGACGATGATGAAATTACTCAAGTCACACGAATGCTGTGTTTGTGAATTTGTTGAAATATTTAAAATGAGTCAGCCAGCGATTAGTCAGCACCTGCGTAAACTGAGAGACATTAAATTGGTTAAAGAAGAACGGAGAGGACAATGGATTTTCTTCTCAATCAATGAAAATCATGAAGATTATCCATTTGTCAAAAGCATACTTGAGCACCTTCCAGAACAGAGTGAATCGATCACTGAATTAAAAACGCAAGGACTTCGTGTTTGTTGTGAGTAGGGAGGAGAAAGTTCATTGACTTCAGTAATAATCGCTTCATTAATTTTTGTAATTACACTTGTTTTTGTTATATGGCAGCCCCGAAATTTGTCGATTGGATGGTCTGCCTGTATTGGTGCAATCGTTGCTTTGTTAGTAGGTGTTGTCAATTTTCAGGATGTCATTGACGTAACAGGGATTGTCTGGAATGCAACACTTGCGTTTATCGCAATCATTATCATCTCATTAATTTTAGATGAAATTGGATTCTTCGAGTGGGCTGCCCTTCACATGGCTAGATTAGCTAAAGGTAGCGGCATTCGCATGTTTGTTTACGTCAGCCTTCTAGGTGCAGTCGTAGCTGCATTGTTCGCAAATGACGGCGCAGCACTTATATTAACGCCAATTGTGCTCGCAATGGTTCGAAATTTGAATTTTAATGAAAAGATGATTTTCCCTTTCATCATTGCCAGTGGTTTTATTGCAGATACAACTTCGTTGCCATTAGTCGTGAGTAACTTAGTCAATATTGTCTCGGCAGACTTTTTCGGTATCGGCTTTGTCGAATATGCTTCTCGAATGATGATTCCAAATGTATTTTCTTTAGTGGCAAGTATCTTCGTGCTCTTGTTATTCTTCCGAAAAAGCATTCCTAAAAACTATGAAGTATCCGATTTAAAACAACCACAAGAAGCAATCAAAGACGTAAAGTTGTTTCGATTAGCATGGTTAATCTTAAGCATATTGCTTATCGGCTATTTCTCGAGCGGCTTTACGGGGCTTCCTGTTTCAATTATTGCTGGCGTTACAGCACTTTTTTTTATGATGATGGCACAAAGAAGTCCTGCTGTTCAAACGAAACAAGTGCTAAAAGGTGCTCCTTGGGCGATTGTATTCTTCTCTATCGGTATGTACGTTGTCGTCTACGGATTACGTAATGTAGGCTTAACGGGTGTCTTGGGAGATCTAATTCAAGTAGCTGCCAATCAAGGACTCTTTGTTGCAACGATTTCGATGGGTTTTATTGCAGCAATCTTGTCGTCAATTATGAATAATATGCCCACAGTTATGATTAACGCATTAGCAATATCAGAAACGAGCACAACAGAGCCGATTCGCGAGGCCTTAATTTATGCAAATGTGATCGGATCCGATTTAGGTCCGAAAATCACCCCCATCGGTTCCTTGGCCACTTTGCTATGGCTACACGTACTGTCTCAAAAAGGTGTAAAAATATCTTGGGGCCGTTATTTTAAAATCGGACTACTTCTGACAGTTCCTACACTACTCATTACACTCATTGGACTGTATGGTTGGCTGTCATTTATCCAATAAATAAAAAAGGGGATGTTGATGATGTCTAAAAAAATACTTTATTTCTTATGTACAGGTAACTCATGCCGTAGCCAAATGGCTGAAGGATGGGGAAAAAAATACCTTGGCGAAGAGTGGCAAGTTCTAAGTGCTGGAATTGAAGCACACGGCGTTAATCCCAGCGCTGTTAAAGTGATGAAAGGCGTGGGTGTTGATATTTCGATGCAAACCTCCGATGTTATTGATAGGGACGTTTTACATCATGCAGATTTTATCGTCACACTTTGTGGAGACGCTGCCGATAAATGTCCGATAACACCCGCGCATATCAAACGAGCGCATTGGGGATTTGATGACCCTGCAAAAGCAGAAGGAACAGACGATGAAAAATGGGCATTCTTCGAGCGTGTACGCGATGAAATTGGTACAAGAATTGAACGGTTCGCTAAAACAGGAGAATAAGAAAATGAGTTGTGGTTTTATACCACGGCTAGCTTTTCTAAGCGTATAATGATATGCGAATTAAAAAGCACATTTTATTTGTGTGATCAGCACTTTCCCAGTCCTTATCAGCGGTTGTCATGTCGTTATCGGCATTTTTTCAAAGGTTATCAGTACTTTTAGTATACTTATCGGCATAACAAGACCTTTGACCTAACCAGCATACAAAAAACAACACATCGTCACGACTTATACTGTAAGTCAGTAAAATATCAATTTTTCACGTAGCTGGTTGTGTTTTCCCTTGAACTTTTGATTCTTTTTAAAAAACGCGAGATGCAAAAACCGTGTGAAGCCAAGTTGTAAGAACCTTGACTTCACACGGCTTCATAATTTCTCTAGATTAACCTCTTATGTCTCAGCCTCTATCAATTTATTTCCAACGTTTTACAGCTTTCATAAGAACTGACCAATCCTCTTAGCACTATTCTTCCTTTTCACCATGCATCACTTCATATAATTCGTCTGTTCCCGAAATGTCCGCCAACTCTACTTTCGTACGGTAAGCCGCGCGGACGAGTAAATGTCCTGCAACGGGGGCTGTCAAAAAGACAAATACAATTCCAAGTAATAAACGCACACTGATAAAATGAGCGGATGCCCAAAAATAAATAAAAGCACCTGACAGTGTTAACAATACAGCAAGCGTCGAACTTTTCGTCGCAGCATGTGATCTCGTGTACACATCTGGTAAACGAATGAGACCAAAAACACTAATGACACTCATGATTCCACCTGTCAAAATGAGCAAAGCTCCTATAAATTCACCGATCTCGTTTACGTTCAACGATAACACCCCTCTCGATAAATTTGGCATATGCAATTGTCCCTATGAACGATAATATCCCTAAAATGAGAATAACCTCTAAAAAGGCCGTCGTATCCATCACAACAGAAGTGACCGCAATCGTTGCGATTAAATTCACACCAATCACATCTAAGGCGAGTACCCTGTCTGGCAACGAGGGCCCTAAAACAATACGCAACACCGCTATCGCAATCGTAATTGAGAATAAAACAAGGGCAATCATGAGCATTATCTGTATCATGAACGGGTCACCTCCATAATGGCTTTCTCAAAATTTTTCAGCTGACTTAAAATAGCATCACGTTCATTTTCAACATCCATCGCATGAACGTATAGCACATTTCCCTCAGGCGAAACTTCCATCACGACCGACCCAGGTGTCAGCGTCAATAACAGAGAGATTGTCGTGATTTCTAAATCACTTTCAAGGACAGTTTCATACCTAAAAATACCTGGTTGAATCTTTAAGGTTGGACTCAATATTTGTTTTAAAACAAGGGCACTTGACTGGACCAACTCTGATATAAATATAAACAACAGCTTAATAGATGCAAACAATCGGCGTAAATAAAAGCGTGAACCAAAAAAGCGGTGCATGAGGAATATAATGCCCATTCCCACGAAATAGCCCATCACAAATGTTGAAAAGTTCAACTCATCTTCATCCATTAACAACATCCACAAAAATGCAATCATAATATTCAACAACATCTGTGCACGCATAAATCACTCACCTCCACTTTAGTAGAGAGGCACCTCATGGCCTCACGTATTCTTTACTGATTTCTTTGCATCACCGCATCTATATAGACAGTTGGATTCATCAACGTATGTGCAGCATCACTCACATAAACAGAAATGCCCTCCGCACCAATCCCTAGTACAATTGTTGCAGCACCCAGTAACACAACTGGGAGCAATAAACGTTTCCTTAAAGGCGTTTCATCGTCTTCACTAATAATTGTTTCGCCCCAAAATGTATTCATGAAAATTCGAAGGAGCGAATACAGCACAAACAAACTCGATAAGAAAGCGATGACCAATAAACCGTAAACACCTGCTTCAACAGCGCCTTGTCCAATGTATAATTTACCTATAAATCCACTTAGTGGTGGAATTCCTGCCAATGAGAGGATTGAAAGAAAGAACAACCAACCAAGGAGGGGGTAGTTTCGAATAAGCCCACTCATATCTTCAATGCGTGCACTGCCTGTTAAGTAAATCATTGTGCCTGCAAGCAAGAACAACAAAGCTTTAATAATCATGTCATGAACAAGGTAATAAATTGAGCCTTGAATCGCAATTTCTGTTGAGATTGCAAGACCGACCAAAATAAAACCAACCGTAATAATGACATTGTATGAAATAATTTGACGTATATCTTTGTACGCAATTGCACCTATACTACCGCCAATCATCGTAAGCACCGCCATTATACCGATTAACGTGTGCGTAATCGACGGTTCATGATAAAACACAAGCGTAAACATGCGGAACATTGCATAGATCCCAACCTTCGTTAAAAGGGCGCCAAAGAGGGCAGCAATCGCTGTCGGCGGTGCACTATACGAACCTGGCAACCAAAAGTAAAGGAGTAAACCAGATTTCAAACTAAAAACGAGAAGAAAGATTAAACTAATGACAGTGAGTAGCGGTGTTTGCCCAACCTCCGCAATGCGTTCAGATAAATGAGCCATATTAAGCGTCCCAATCGTTCCATATAAATAGGCAATCCCTAATAGAAAAAACCAAGACGATAACACATTTATCGCAACGTACTTTATCGATTCTACAAGTTGAATTTTTCTGCCACCCAATGTAATGAGCACGTAAGATGCAAGTAACATCACTTCAAATGAAACGAAGAGATTAAACAAATCGCCAGTTAAGAAAGAGCCATTGACGCCTGCAATTAAAAGTAAAACAAATGTATAGAAAAACATATTTTCACGCGCTTCACCGATTGATGAAAAAGCATACAGTAAAATAATTGAAGACACAATCGAGGTCGTCAATACAAGTAACACTGAAAAGGAATCTGCAACAAACAATATTCCATAAGGGGGTAACCACCCTCCGAAATTTAACGTTAAAATCCCGTTTGCCTGGATGCTGTTCAATATATAAAGACTCACACCTGCCGTAGCGACCAGCGCAAGAAACGTTAACATGCGTTGTATTTTTATATAAGGTCGTAAAAACACTAAGACAATCCCTGTCAATAAAGGAATGATCATCGGCATCACAATTATATTATTCATCTATAAACCCTCGCAATTCTTGAAGGTCATCCGTACCCGTTTCCTGATAAGTACGATAAGCCAACACCAATAGAAATGCGGTCACAGCAAAACTAATCACAATCGCCGTCAATATAAGCGCTTGCGGCAGCGCATCTGTATAACTACTTGCGTTTTCACCGAGTAACGGCGCGCTTCCTGTTTTTAATCCACCCATCACCATTAACAATAAATGGACCGCATGCGATAAGACAGCTGAACCTAAAATAATGCGGATGATACTGCGGGATAACAGTAAATAAACGGCTACGGTCACAAGTACACCAGCAAGTATTGTTATTAATGTCTCCATAGCTACACATCCTCACTAATGCTTAAAATAATCGTTACAACCGTGCCTACGACCGTTAATGCAACGCCTGTTTCAAATAAAAGAACGGTTGCTAACTCCGTCTCACCAAAGATCGGCAAGTTAACATGTACAAAAGTTTGGCTTAGAAATTCCACACCAAATAATACAGCACCTACCCCAGTTCCAACAGCAAGGAGTACGCCAAAAGCGGCAACTATTTTAAAATCGAAGGGGATTCCTTTATGAACCGTTTCAATATCATTCACTAAATACAGCAGCACAAGCGCAGATGAAAGAACGAGTCCTCCGATAAAGCCGCCACCTGGATTATTATGTCCTGAGAGAAAGAGTTCTACGCCGAATGTTAAAATGATAAACACAACGACTTTCGTAACTGTTTGTAAAATAACATCATTACTTTTCAACGTCTCTTCCCCCTTTTTGCGCCTTCAATTTAATTAACGTGTAGACACCAATTCCAGCGATAAAGAGGACAACCACTTCTAACATCGTATCAAATGCACGGAAATCTCCTAAAATAGCATTGACAATATTTTGACCACCTGCAAGTTCATAAGCATCTTCAAAATAAGTGGACACAGATTCAAACAATTGATTGCCTTGCACAGATAACGCAATCACCGTTACAACCACACCTACTGAAACCGCAATGAGCCCATTGATAATTTTAGAAGGACGTGCTGTTTTTTCTCGTTTGAAATCCGGTAAAAAATGAAAACTCAGCAGAAACAAAGCTGTCGTTACGGTCTCTACAACAATTTGTGTCAGTGCTAAATCGGGTGCTCTGAAGAAGACAAAAAACAACGCAATCGCATACCCTAAAACCCCGTTCAGCAAAATTGTGGTCACACGAGATTTTGCAAACACCATTAAAATGCCTGCCGCCATCATAACAAATACGAGAATGTATTCGTTAATCGTTATCGGAGCATCATTTGTCATATCAAACGAGGCACCGCCAACAAAAAACAAACTTCCACCGACAACGAGTGTGAAAAAACCAAAAATATACACGAGGTAATCACGTAAGTATCCCGTCATATAGGTATTCGTCAGTAAAGTAGAACCCCTACCGAGTAAATTCAACGTCCCATTATAGACGCTATCTAGATTCCAGCGAAACGGTCCGATTGAATACATTGAACGCCAATACTTAAGGTACTTGTACAATAGAAGACCAACAATGACTACACCAACCGTCATCCAAAGCGCAGTGTTTGGACCGTGCCATGCTTGTATGTGTGGCGTTAAAGCATCAACATCGGCAAACGAAGGATAGACTGCCGCCATTGCGGGGCGTATTAAATACTGACCAATCACATTCGGGAAAAAGAAGATTGCCACAACAAAAACCGCTAATATAGCTGGAGCAATCAACATACCAAGCGAAGCTTCATGTGCTTCCCGGTCCAGTCGATCTGGCTGATGTTCGCCGAAAAACGTTTGAAAAACAATAATCATACTGTACACAAAGGTAAAAATACTAGCAACCCAAGCAATTACAGGAAATATCGTCCCCCAGGCACCCATTGAAAGGAACTCCATATCGCGCAGTAGCAACATGGCTTCAAAGAACATTTCCTTACTTAAGAAACCATTAAATGGAGGTAACCCAGCCATAGAAAAACTACCAATGAGCGCAATTGAAAAAGTCACTGGCATCAAAGACATTAGCCCGCCTAAACGACGGATGTCTCGCGTCCCTACGTTATGGTCAACAATTCCAACGACCATAAATAGCGCACCTTTAAAAGTCGAGTGGTTAATTAAATGAAAAAGCGCTGCGAATGTTGCTTGTGAATACAGCACGACATGTTCGTTGTATCCTGAGTGAAGCGCCGCGGAACCGATTCCAAACAAGCTCATGACAAGGCCTAGCTGACTAATGGTTGAATAGGCTAGTAATGCTTTTAAATCGTTTTGCCTTACCGCATTAAACGAGCCCCAAAATAACGTAAAGATTCCCACACTACTGACAACGTAAAACCACGTTGAGTCCATCCCGAACACAGGTGTAAAACGTGCGACAAGATAGATACCAGCCTTTACCATTGTCGCGGAGTGTAAGTATGCACTAACTGGTGTCGGTGCCTCCATGGCATCAGGCAGCCATATGTGAAACGGAAATTGAGCGGACTTCGTAAATGCCCCGAGTAAAACTAAAATCATCGCTGGGATAAAGAGGTCATGTCCTATAAAGTCCGTAATCCCTGCAATGTTTTCACGTACGCTAAAAGAACCTGTCATCTGGTGTAACATGATAAACCCAACTAACATGGCTAATCCCCCTGATACCGTGATCAGCAGAGACTTTTGAGCACCGTAACGGGATTTCTTTCGGTGATACCAAAAAGCAATGAGCAAGAAAGAAGAGATACTTGTAAGTTCCCAAAAAACATATAACACGATCATGTTATCCGAGAATACGACACCAAGCATTGCCCCCATAAAAAGGAGTAAATAAACATAAAAATGCCCTAAAGCTTCTCGCTCTGACAAATAATAAATGGAGTAAAGAATCACAAGACTTCCCACGCCAGTAATGAGCAATGCAAAAATTAAACTTAACCCATCTAGGTAAGTTGTGAAATCGACGCCTGCAGATGGCATCCAAGAAATCGTATTCAGCATGGTTTCTCCGTTTGCAACTCTCGGGATCAATCTAACGAGACCTATAAAGAGAATGATAGGGATAACAAGAACAAACCAACCGATACGACGTGGACTTCGTTTGTAAATGAATGGAATGAGGACAGCAGCAATAAAGGGGATAAATATTGCAAACGCAATCGTAAACAAATAGAAACCTCCAATCTTTAAAAATAAAATTAACGCTATCATTTTCATATTGACCTTACTTTGCGACGACACAACATATTGTTCGGAAACAATTCAACCCGACGATGTGTTGTGGTGCTGGAGCAATAAAACCCTATTATGAAAATGATTGATCTTATGATAGGTTTTGCAGTCTGTTAGATGATTAATTCTAAACATTTTAAAAGAGAAAAAAACTTGACTAGAACAAAGGCAGACGGCATAATAAGAGGCCATAGAAGACTTCTAAAACTTCCGCGTGAAGTTGGATGATTGAAAGGCAACAACCTAATTATATAAAAGAAATTATACACTAAAAGAGAGACAATCACACCTCGAAGCCTTTCCAACGATTACTTCCAGATGAGATTATACATTTTCTGTATAACTCAACTTGTTTCGTAATAGATTTTAAGCTATAATTGCGTAGTTTTGATTGGTCGTCGATTTCAAATTAGGATGTATGTGATGATGAAATTGGCTTGGTTGAAAAGAATATTAAAATTAAGAGGTGAATCCCACGATGGGCATGGTTAAAGGACGTATGGATGAGCGTATTCTCGTTTGTGTCTACTACGGTCCAAATGGTGAGCGTCTCATTAGAAGAGGACATAAAATGGCATCGATTATGGATTGTCCACTATATATTTTAACAGTTGATCCTCTACCATTTGATGAGTTTGACGCAGAGAAATCCGAGTATATCGAGCGTTGGAAAACACTTGCAGAAGAATTAGATGTAGACGAGTTCTTCATTCGCGACAACGAAAAACGTTCTTCTGCTAAAGTAATTAAAGAAGTTGCGCATCAACACAATATTACACAGATTATTATCGGACAAACAGCGCAAAGCAGATGGGAAGAAATTACAAAAGGCTCTTTTATGAACGTACTGTTACGTGAAATGACATTTGTTGATTTCCACGTTGTTTCCGTCGATCGCTCTATAAGAGACGAGAATGACGGGATGTTTGAAAAAGGCATTCGTGCTTTCCTCATCGAAGAAAATGATGGTTTCCGCATCAAGTTTACATTGTCAAAAGACGCGAAGTACGAAGGTATTTTCTTCAAAGAAATTGGTACTGACTTCAACAATGGTATTTTCAAATTTATGCATAATCATAAAATGTGTCAAGTGCATATTACGGATGATATCGTTGCCGATGATTCAGCCATTCGAATTGATAAATAAATATAAAAACGACTCATTTATGCTTAATAAATGAGTCGTTTTTTATATACGTTCGCATGTTAATCAATTTTATTCTTTTTTCTCTCCAACAATTTTAACTTCGAGTTCAAGCTCTACGCCGAAGGTCTTTTTCACTTCCGCCTTGACCATTTCGATCGTTCCAATATAATCAGAAGCTGTTGCGTTGTTTTTATTAATAATAAACCCTGCATGTTTTGTAGAGACCTCTGCTCCGCCACAGCCTTTTCCTTGCAAGTTACAATCTTGGATAAGCTTCCCTGCAAAATAACCAGGAGGACGTTTAAAGACACTCCCTGCAGAAGGGTATTCAAGTGGTTGCTTAGATTCACGCTGAAACGTGAGGTCTGCAACTTTTTCATCGATGTCTTTTTGGTTGCCCGAAACTAACGTAAAGTCGGCAGATAATACATAATAGCCTTCTTTCGCAATAATACTTTTTCGATAGCCAAGTTCCAACTGTTCTTTTGACAGAACGAGAAGCTCTCCAGAACCTGTAAGTACAGTTGCTTGCACAATAATGTCTTTTATTTCACCGCCATAAGCACCCGCGTTCATCGCCATGGCCCCACCTACAGATCCTGGGATTCCACAAGCAAATTCAAAGCCTGTTAAGCCGTTTGCTGCTGCAGCTTTAGAGACGTCTATGATATGTGCACCACTTTGTGCATGGATAGAGGTTCCTTCAACTTTAATTTCATTTAACTCAGAAAGGTGTAAGACAATGCCACGGACACCGCCGTCGCGTACAACCATATTTGAACCGTTTCCGAGCAGTAACAACGGAATTTCATTGTTGGATGCATAGCGTACAGTCGCTTTCGTTTCTTCAAATGTGCTTGGAATCACAAGGAGATCTGCGACGCCTCCAAGCTTTGTCATTGTATATTTACATAAAGGTTCATCTATTTTTAGTTGACCATTTTTAATTTCTGCTTGTAGTTCAGTAAACCATTGATGTTTTGACACCAACATCCAATCCTTTCAATTATATCTTTCCACCTCTATTAGTATGCTTTGAATTGGAAGATTTGACAAGGATTATTAACATTTTTCTAGAAGTCTGCTATCAAACTTGGGTTTTTACGATTCTCCTACAGCACAAAAAAGTGGCGGGGACAAAACTACAACCGCGAACAAGATCCTTGGTTTTACACGATTATTTGTGTTATCAGCGGTTTCCCAGTAGTTATCAGTGTTTTTTCGTAGGTTATCAGCGGTTTTCATATCGTTATCAGTACTTTTGCGAAGGTTATCAGCACTTTCCTCATACTTATCAGCAAAACGGGACCTTTAACCTAGCTAAAACACAGAAAAAGACCACACTTCGCCTCGATTTAACCCGTGGGTCAGTAAAATAATAAATTTTCACGTAGCTGGTTGCGTTTTCCCTTGAACTTTAGATTCACTTCAAAAAGCGCGAGATGAAAAAACCGCGTGAAGCCAAGCACAAGAACCTTGGTTTCACACGGTTTCACATTGATTACTTTATTATTCCCTAAAGATTAAGCTCTTTTATCCCTGACTCTTTAGGCTTCTTCGAATGCTTTTTGAAGGGCATTGGCAAACGTTTCTGCCGGTTGTGCTCCTGAAATGGCATATTTTCGGTCAATGACAAAGAACGGAACACCTTTAACCCCAATTTGACCTGCTTCTGCGATGTCCTGTTTTACATCCGCTGCAAATTCATCAGACGATAAGACTTCTTTTGCACGATCCTTTGAAATTCCTAAATCGGTTGCGAGATCGAGTAAGACATCTTCTTCCCCAATTTGTTTGGCTTGTACAAAGTAAGCATTTAAGAACTTTTCTGCTGCTTGAGCGCCTTTACCTTCTTGTTCTGCAAGTTTTGCTAAGCGGTGCGCATCAAATGTATTGGCTGGATATAAATTTTCATAATCGTACGCAAGCCCAACTGTTTTAGCCTGTTGGACAATGTTGTCAGACATGTTCTTTGCCTCTTCTGCAGGCATATTGTATTTCTCCGATAATACTTCTAACATTTTCTTGTCAGATGATTTTGGTGTATTTGGATCTAGTTGATAGGCCTTAAACACAACCTCTACTTTGTCTCCAAATCCAGTACTTTCTAGCGCCTCTTCAAATCTACGTTTACCAATATAACAAAACGGACAAACGTAATCCGACCATACTTCAATTTTCATATTTTAGACACCTCTCCTTTTATCTATCATAATTCCTTTGTTTTTAGGCAACAATGAATATGCCTAGTACAACAAGATGAAATGGAGGTTAAATTTATGCCAAAATCACTTTGGCTTCAAACAGCTTATACAGAAGACCGCTTTGCACCACTTTCAGAAGACATTACGTGTGATGTATGTATTGTGGGCGGTGGGTTAAGTGGCATTGCAAACGCCTATTTTCTTGCGACACAAGGAAAAGATGTTGTCCTTCTTGAAAAAGATACAATTTTAGCAGGAGCCACAGGAAATTCTACAGGTAAATTAACAACACAGCACGATTTCGTCTATGCAAAACTAATTAAAAAGTTCGGCCTTTCAAACGCAAAAATTTACTATGATGCAAACCAGGCAGCGGTCAACTTCGGACAAAGCTTTGCCGTTAACGATGAAATAAAAACCGCAGATTCCGTTCTTTATGCACAAACAGAACAAGGGGCTGAGTTGCTAAAACAAGAGGCCGCAGCTTACAAAGAACTTGGAATTTCTGGTGAGCTTGGGCGAAACTCTGAGTTACCAATCCCCATGCTGTCAACGTTAACAATGAGTGAGGAGTGTCAAATTCACC
>JARIDM010000012.1 GCA_029263945.1 Sporosarcina sp. | reverse complement strand
CCACAACATATAGTCGGTTTTAACCATTCCCGCACGATATGTTGCGTAGATGTCGCAGAATAAGGTCATTATGAAATTGACTCTTATATTGTAATAATAACAGAAATTGCTCATGTAGATAGAGAGGGGAGTGTCAATATTTATGTGTAAATGACAATCCAACCTTTTCATCGTGAATATCACTTTTCATTTTTTATAACTTATGAGTCGTACTTATTTGCTCTTGATGTAAAGAATACTCTTTCTTCAAAACCAAATTGTTCGTTAAGTTGACCCTCTATTATTCTTGTACTTCAAACATCGCAGTGAGCTCAGCGCGCGCTTGATCGAAACCGATATGGCATCGTGTGAGGAAGCGTTGATTGTAATCTTCGAACTGGGAAACAAGAAAACGTTCAAGTGATTCTTCGTTGGGAAATTGTTCTTTTCGCTTTGTATATTTCTTAATTTGCTTGTTAAGTGACTCGATTAAATTTGTCGAGTATATGCTACGCCAAATTGACTTTGGAAAGCTGTAGAAGGTTAGTAGATGGTCATTTGTAGCGAGTGATTTCGTCACCTTCGGGTACGATTTATTCCATTTCGAACAGAAATTGTCTAACGCCACTTGTCCGGCTTCTTGATTATCAGCTCGGTAAACCGTTTTGAAGTCCTCACAAATTTCGGCACGGTCTTCAACACGTACTTTATGTGAAATAGTGCGTGCCACATGCACTAAACAAGTTTGGAATTGTGCTTTAGGAAATGCGCTTGAAATTGTGTCCACCATGCCTGTTAAGCCGTCAGAAAGGAAGAGCAGGACTTCTTCTACGCCACGTTCTTTTATTTCAAGTAGAAGCTCTTTCCAATTGAAGGCTGATTCTGTTGGAGCGATTGTATAAGCAATCACTTCTTTTGAGCCATCTTCACGAATGCCGACGGCTATATAAACAGCTTCTTTCGAAACTGTTTCACGTCGAACTGAGATATAGGTTGCGTCTAAATAAACACATGCATAGCGCGTACTAAGTTTCCTTTTATTAAAGGCTTCTACCTGTTCACCCACTACTTGTGTCATATTTGATATTGTTTGACGTGTGTAATGATGGCCATACATTTTCTCGATTAAATCAGCGATTTCTGACATAGTCACGCCTTTTTGAAACATGTGGATGACAAATGATTCGAGTGTATCGTTTGATCGCTTATAAGGCGCGACTGTCTGTTGTTTAAACTCACCGTTGCGATCACGGGGAATCGTGACCTGAAGGTCACCATATTCAGTGTGCAGCGTTCGGTCATATGAACCATTACGTGAATTCCCTGAGTTAAAGCCAATACGGTCATATTTTTCATAATCTAAAAACGCTGTCAGCTCCGTAGTAAGTAAGGTATTTACTGCTGTTTCTAAATGTGAACGAAAAACCTCGGTAATATCTTGTTTTTGTACTAGTGCTTGAACAATATCTGTTGTAAACTGGGTCATAGGGAAGGCCTCTTTTCTAGGATTGGTTGTGGTGACTTAATTCTACCAAAAAAGGTCTTCCTTTTTGTATTTATTCATTTACACAAGATATTTTACACTCTCCTTCGTTTTCATACCAATCCTTATTAATAGAAATCAATCCATTAATAGGTTGTTTCGGTATTTCTTCTAGAAACTCTTCATCTATTCCATATAAAATAAATCCATTAAACTCCAAACCATTTATAATCTTCAAAACACTAATATAATCACTAGGTAAGTCCTTTTCTAACTCTCTCCAAACATGCTTCTTAAGTTTAGCTAGCTCCATTTCACTAACACCTAGGTTCACTTTTTCGCCGTATAACATTTTCTCTTCTATTATTTCTGCTAGTTTGATTTTCCACACATTTAAATGCTCCTAACGTTTTTCAGGGTACCATTTTCCTTCAGGAATAAGCCAATCGACAATTTCCTTTTCACCAGGTGGAATCTTCTTTGGAATTTATATATGAACTGCTTTTCTTTCAAAGGTGAGTTCACTTTCTTTTTAATTATCTTGAAGCCCGACGACAATCCATTCATCAACAATATCCCAGAAATTCAAATTATATTCAGGCTTGTCATTGGTAAACCATAATGTAGCTAGATCATTCATACAGTTGTTTAGATCTATAGCAAGATAGCCCCCCATACCATTTTCAAAAAAACCATATGTTGTAGCCATATTAATTCCCAATGGTTCGTCTAATTCATCAAGTATTCCCCATTCATGATCCTCAAAATGTGTGATGCGTTCAAGTGGTACAAGCCCCATGGCTCTACTTGGAAGAAAATAAAATCCATTGTGTAACTTTTCATAGAATTCCTTAATAGATACTGGAGCATTTGCCCAGCTCTGTTCCATTTCTGTATTAATAATAGATTTGTTTGGTATTCCACCTTCGTAATAAAGTATTTCATCATTATCACTCTTTAGACTGTATAGGACTGCATATTGTTCATTATCTACAACTAGTTCAAATTCCAATAAATTGTCTGTCAAGTACAAGATCGTATTGCTCAACTCTTTTTCACACACACTTTTCCATAAATCTATTAATTTTTCTGTTCTTCTGGTTTTATCTGTTTCCTGAAATATCTCTAGCCATTGCGCAGGCATACTTTCCATTTCCATATTGAGTAAATCTTTGTTAGAGACAACCTCAATGTTTTTTCTGTATTGTTTTAAAAAAGATAACTTATCCACCCTGAATCACTCCTTTTTATTTATCCTATTAAATTCATCTGTCATCTTTTGTATCTTAATCTCTAATTCTTTTTCTTTTAATATCATTTTCTCTCTAAATACAGGGTTTACCTGAATATATTTTTTTGTATATGCTCCAATCTACAAATGATTTTGATCCTTTAGATGTATTAGCAGCTTCACTAAGCCCCCTAAAGTTCTCTATAAAATTAGCTATTTCCTTCTGTTGTTTGTAAGTCAATGTATCAAAACCTTCCAAACGAGCTATTTTCTCTAAAGAAACTATATGGTCAGCATGCAGTTTTTTATCAATTATTTTCCCAGGTAAAGCAAAATCCTCAGTTCCAATAATATCATCAATATTTTTATTAACTTCTCTTTGTATTTTAGATGATGGTGATGCTCTTCTTAATTTATTATATGTCTCATAAGATATTTTCCTTTCGCCATATCTTGCACCTTGGAGAATATTTTCATCCGTGCCCTTAACCCCGGCATCCCTACTTTTCACACTCGTCGAAGCATCAGTTTTCACAGATGGCATAGTAAACGTCAGCTTATTTGGCGTACCTACTTGATAGCTAGTACTAGATAAAAGATCCAGTTGCTGCCCGGTTTTACCTAATGGGCTCTTGACGACATCTTGGTAGATGGGCGAATAGAATGATGCCACTTTCTCTGTACTGACTACATTTCTTGCTTTGTTTAACTCGTTGCCTTTGACAGCGAGTTTACCGCCTGTACTTGCCCATCCTGCAAAGGGGATCATTGCGCCAAAGGAAAGCATTGCATTTAAGGCATCTCCTCTTCCCGCATAAATCAGACCATTCACACCATCTGCCGCTTCTCCAATAACAGGGACAAGCCCCGCAATATCCAATGCGAACTGAAATGAATCCAGTATCTTATCAGCTTTGAGCTCTTAAAGTTGAAGCTTTGTATAAAAAAACACCTGTTGCCTAAAGAGACAATCAAGTGCTAATGTTAAATCTATAACTAAACCTGATCTATTATCTACGAACAACCATCAATTAGTATTAATAGTTGGTTAAGCATTATGGCTTTTTATTTCTTCAAACCATAAATCGAAGATATCGTCTGGTAAAAGATTTTCATCATTAGAATAGACAAGATCATATTTATATTTTCCTTTTAAACTATTTTGGTTCACATTGTAATACAACTTTATCTCTGTAGGCATTTCTTTATTGAATTCCTCACATACTTTTTTGATAAGCTTTAAATTCTGATTACCAATTTTTAGTGCTGCTTTCTGTCTCTCTTTTGAAATATCATCTATTTGGTTAATTGCAACACCTGATTTATTTTCAGCATCATTTAGTTGATGTTTGTGAAAAATATTTCCATCAATTCTATAGAAAAAGTCAAAAACGTACATTTTTGGTTCGTATGAGCAATATATAAAGATTTCATCAGCTTTATTCTCTACATACTCTAGACAAATCGCTACCATATCTGCTTGTAATTCAGAAAAACTATCTTCGAAAACTTTCACATAAACACCTCTAATTCTCTAAATTTGTGAACCTTATACGACCAGCTATTTCATGCTCTATATCAAAGCTACTTGTTCTAAAACTGTTTCCTTAATAATTAACCTTAACATTAACCGAAACATTCTTCCCTTCTTTTAACACGTAGAACGCTACATTTAGCAAAAAACACCCGTTAGCTAAAAGCTATCAAGTGTTTTATAGTCAAGTATATAAGGTCATTCATATTTAGAGTTTGTATCCATAGAAATATTTTTGTCCGGTTTCCCATTTTTTCATAGATAGTGTATTTATATAATCCATAAAATCTTGATAATTGTTTTCACTGATGATCGTTTTATAATCTCCAGGAACCTTTTCACCAGTATATATCGATAATAAGGATGGTATTAGTTGCAATCTTAGTGGCTCCTCGTTATTTACTGCACTTATAACCCTGTGGGCTAATCTTTTGGTTAAGACCCCGGGGAAAACCAAACTTTGTTGAAAGTAATAATCTTCACGATTTATTTCATTACAATAGTTAACATAAAAATCTCCTATATCATCCACGGATGCTTCTTCTCCGATTTCTTCTTCAAAGTTAAGATAGAAGTCAATAGCGTCTTTTATAATAATAACTGTATCATCAATATCATCCCACTCTTCAAGTAATGCCAATAAGTAAGGTATTACACCAAGAGAGAGTGACGTTACAGCGGCTGAAGAAAAAGTGTTTATCGTTTTTTCGGTGCCCTCACTCAGAAATCTAAGGTTATTAGAATCCCTTAAGTCATCATGTGTGGCGACAGCTAAAAATACCCTTATGCATAAATTTAGAACATCTTCATCTTTGGTCTGATTCATCAATTGAATCAATAATGGCTTTTGTGTAAAATCCCCCAACTTATATAATTCTATCAAGTTAAATAAAATCGCTGGTTCTGTATCCGATTTTAAAATATTTTCTTTGATCTCAGATTTGGGTAGAGTGGATTTTTCTCCAAACCATATACTGTTCATAAGATTTCCTGTTTCTTTCATAGACGGAACACCTACTTTCATTCTTTAGCAATTCGTATAGTATTACAAACAACTTCTGCATTTAAAGGTGGCATTAAAATATTACATTTTAATAGATTTTCCCCTTCAATTTGCACATCTGTCATCTCAATATCCTGAATAAAATAAGGAATTTTGGTTTTGGTTAACTCTTTTAATGGTTCCAATCTATCCTCAACGCTTGTGACAAATGAGTATCTCGAACATCCAGTAAAAAGTAAGGTTACATTAAAATCTGTGTCTTCAAATACAATTTTGAGTTCATCTCCAAAAAAACTTGACTCCATTTGCAAGACTCTCGCATCCCAATAATGCAGTTCTTCAATTTCATCTAGTATTTTTCGTGCATTCAAATTACTCCACCTCACTTTTATATGGTATATGTGCATCTGTGCTTTTTCTATCTACAACGTTTAGGTTTATATCAAGCGGATGTCCACTTTCATCAAACAGATGAACATGGTCATACTTTGTAACTTTATCAGGAGCGTCAATTCTCATCCGGATATTTCCATTGGCATCTCTAATATGGACAAATCCGTTATTTTTAATGTATTTCCAGTTACTTGGTAGTCCTTCTAATATATCATTTTTAGTCATGTTAGGAATATTATTGGCATTAATTTTTCCAACAAAAATACCTACACTATTATCCGTAGCCTTAACACCAACATCTCCACTTTTAATCCCAGTCGGGACATCAGTTTTCACAGATGGCATAGTAAACGTCAGCTTATTTGGCGTACCCAGTTGGTAGCGCGTGCTAGATAATAGATCTAGTTGATGTTGTGTTTTGCCTAAAGGACTCTTGACGACATCTTGGTAGATGGGCGAATAGATGGATGCCACTTTCTCTGTACTGACTACAT
>JARIDM010000251.1 GCA_029263945.1 Sporosarcina sp. | reverse complement strand
CACCTAGGTGACAATGCAGTCATTATAGAAGTTTCAAACCAAATAACCTTTTCAGCACAAACGACACTTCTAAACATTACAACCCTGTTAGATGAAACTAAACCTACTTGGCTGATCGAATATATTCCAGCTTACACAACCGTGACAATTTTCTACAAGATTGAAGCTTTTAGTGGAAACGTTGCCTCTCCCTTTGAAGCTGTTTCACTAGAAATTAAGAGGCTGTTATCACATGTAAAAGATGTACCCACAATCAGAGAAAATACCGTCGAAATTCCAGTGCTTTACGGCGGAGAATATGGACCAGATCTCGCATTTGTTGCAGCGTACAATCACTTAACGATTAATGAAGTGATTCTCTTACATACAAGCGGCGTATATTCGGTTCACATGATCGGCTTCTCCCCTGGCTTTCCTTTTACCTCAGGGCTATCACCATTACTTGCAACCCCTAGAAAAGAAACGCCACTCTTACGCATTCCAGCAAGATCTGTTGGCATTGCAGGCACACAAACTGGCGTTTACCCTATTGAAACACCTGGAGGTTGGCAACTCATTGGACGTACACCAAAGGAACTCTTTTTACCAGATGCTGAATTCCCAAGCTTATTAAAAGCAGGTGATAAAATAAAATTCTACCAAATTACATTGGAAGAATATAATGAGATTCGAGGGAATGCTTAATGATTACGATTGTAAAACCTGGTTTGCTTGATACACTACAAGATTTAGGTAGGCTCGGCTATCAAAAATACGGCGTGGTCACAAGTGGCGCAATGGATACTTGGTCTCATCGCATTGCAAACTTACTTGTAAACAATCACGAAAATACTGGCACAATTGAAATAACCCTCACAGGGCCAGAAATTCATTTTGAAAAAGATTGCCTCATTGCCTTATGTGGCGGTGAGTTTTCCCCTTCTATTGACGGTTTTCCAGTGCCGATGTGGCGCCCTGTTTTAATTAGGAAAAACAAAACACTTACCATAGGCCATGCAAAGACGGGATGTAGAGCTTACCTTGCAGTTGCTGGTGGATTTCATACACAAACACTTATGAACAGTGAATCGACTTACTTACGGGCAGAAATCGGCGGCTTTAAAGGTCGTGCGTTAAAAAAGAACGACAACCTATCGTTTGGGACTGCTTCAAAAAAGATTCCTGTGTTCTCTGAAAACAACACAGCGAACGGGGCTTTAAAAGACTTTTCGTATACTAAATGGTTTGTACCCGCTCAACTTATCCCAACAATGGGTACACATTACAATATTCGCGTCACAAAAGGCCGTCAATATGAGTTATTTGACCCTTTATTTATCTCTCGATTTTTCAGTGAACCTTTAACCATCACTCCTGAATCTGACCGTATGGGTTATCGACTGACGCATTCGATTACTTCTTCAGGCGTTACCGAGGAGTTAATTTCTGAAGCCGTTTCTTTCGGCTCCATCCAAGTTCCACCAGATGGACAACCAATCCTCCTCACCGCAGACCGACAAACAACAGGTGGTTATCCTAAAATTGCACAAGTTTCCAGTTGTGATTTTTCGCTAATTGCTCAGGCAAAACCTAATGATAAGCTTACGTTCACTGAAATATCTATGGATGACTCACAAAAACTTTATATAGAAAAAGAACGCGCACTTCTTCAATTAAAAACAAGTGTTCAATTAAAATTTGAAAGGAAATAACCAAATGACTTATACAATCGATCTAAATTGTGATTTAGGCGAAAGTTTCGGGGCCTATACACTAGGGCATGATGCAGAAATTTTGCAAACGATTTCGTCCGCAAATATTGCGTGCGGATTTCACGCAGGAGATCCTAGCATCATGCATAAAACTGTAAAACTCGCATTAGAAAATGATGTTGCAATTGGCGCACATCCTGGATTACAAGACTTGTCTGGTTTTGGCAGACGCATAATGGCGTTAAGTCCACGTGAGGTATATGAGTTAACCGTTTATCAAATCGGTGCGCTATATGGATTTGTGCTGGCAGAAGGCGCAGTGCTTCAGCACGTCAAACCGCACGGCGCTTTATATAATATGTGTGCACAAGATGCATTACTTGCAGACGCTGTGGCTGAAGCCATTTATAAAATAAACCCTGAAATTATTCTATTCGGGCTTGCGAACAGTCAACTGATTACAGCTGGGGAAAAAATTGGCCTACGTACGGCAAGCGAAGCTTTTCTAGATCGAACGTACCAATCTAATGGCATGTTAACCAATAGAACAGAAACCAATGCTTTAATTACGGATGAAAAAATAGCCCTACAACAAGTTAAGGAAATCGTAATGCTTGGCAAGGTCACGGCTATAGACGGCAAAAAAGTCCCTATGAATGCACAAACAATTTGCATACACGGTGACGGCGAACGGGCACGTCAATTTGCGAAAAAGATTCCCACTGCGCTTAAAAATGAAGGCATAGCAATTCAGAAAGTACACACATTTTTATAAGACGAACAGTAAGCGCGCTGTATTCACTTGGTAATTTTCTTTTTTATCACGCTAATAACCCCGGGTAAAATAGAAATGCCAATGATGACGATCAGCACAGTCGAAAAGTTGTCTTTAATGATTGGGATATTCCCAAAGAAATAACCAGCTAGCGTACAGGAGAGAACCCAAAAGAATGCGCCAACAAGATTGTAAACAATAAAATAGCCATAATTCATCCGACTTGCACCTGCTACAAATGGCGCGAACGTTCGAATGAATGGCATAAATCTCGCAATGACAATGGTCTTTCCGCCGTGCTTATTGAAAAAAGCCTCTGCAGTATTCATTTTATCTTGACTAATCACTTTACCCATAAATCCATTTGGCGATATCGAGGTGCCAACTTTTTGACCAATATGATAATTTACAGTATCTCCTATCACAGCAGCAGTAAGAAAACCAATTAATAAAATGCCAACGTGAAAAGCACCCATTGCTGAAAAAGCACCACTCGCAAATAGAAGTGAATCGCCTGGTAAAAACGGAAAAATGACAATACCCGTTTCCACAAAAATAATGAGAAATAAAATGGCATATGACCAAACCCCAAATATTTCAATAATCTCTATCAAATGCCGATCGATGTGAATTATAAAGCTCAGCAAGCCTTGTATAAGCTCCATTGGACAACTCTCTTTCCATCCATTTGTTTTTAACGAAGATTTTTTACAACCCTTGAATTAACCAAACATAAAAAAGCGTTAAACTATTATTCAATCAGTTTAACGCTACACCATTCTATGAAGTTCATAAATTTGTTATTCTCGAATTTGTCCTGTCCCTTGAATTACAAACTTACTTGAGGTAAGTGCTTGTAATCCCATGGGACCTCTTGCATGAAGCTTTTGCGTACTAATGCCGATTTCAGCGCCATATCCGAATTCGGAGCCATCCGTAAATCGTGTAGATGCATTATGGTAAACAGCCGCTGCATCGACTTTGTTCAAAAAGACCTCCGCATGCTGCGCATTGCTTGTCAAAATGGATTCCGAATGCCCCGTGCCGTAATGATTAATATGTGCGATGGCTTCATCCAACGTCTCCACAACTTTCACACTGATACCAAGGCCCAAATATTCTTTCGTCCAACTTTCTTCAGTCGCGATTTTCACTTTATTCGACAAAGCTTGAACTGTTAAATCTCCATAAACCTCTACGTGATTGTTCTCTAAAGTTTCCAACAGTTGCAGACCATTTTCTTCAAACCACTGTCGATGTACAAGAATCGTCTCCACAGCATTACAAACCGATGGACGTTGAAGTTTTGCATTCAAAACAATCGTGGTCACCATTGGAACTGCTGCGATATGATCGATATATATATGACAATTTCCTGCGCCTGTCTCAATCACAGGAACAGTCGACTCTTTAATCACAGTCTCAATTAGCTTTTTTCCACCTCGAGGAATTAACACATCAAGGTACTCATTTAATCGAAATAGTTCTTTAGCTGTTTCTCGACTTGTATCCTCAATTAACTGCACCGCATCAGTCGGAATTACACTTTTTGCAAGCCCTTTATGAATCGAGTCAATTAAGGCTTGGTTCGAATACTTAGCCGATGAACTTCCTCTTAAAATTGACGCGTTTCCTGTTTTCAACGATAGCGTTGCAGCATCCACCGTTACATTCGGTCGTGCCTCATAAATCATCCCGATGACGCCAATTGGCACACGTTTTTTCTGAATGAATAGACCATTTTCCTTCGTAATCGATTCAATCGTTTCGCCAACAGGGTCATCTAGTTCAATGAGTAAATTTATCGCATCAGCAATTCCATTTATACGCTCTTCATTAAGCATAATACGGTCCAGGACCTCTGCTGTTAGACCAGCCTCTTTTCCTTCGTGTAAATCTTTTTTGTTTTCTATTAGAAGATATTCTTTATCGGTTATTAATTGCGCTGCAATCAGACGTAACGCCTCATTTTTTTCTGCTGTTGAAACACTACCTAAATAAGCACTTACTTTTTTAGCCTTTTGTCCTTTTTGTTGAACTTCCCCTTTTACAGTTGCCTCACTCATTTTATTAGCCTCCCTCGCATTATATCGTTACCCATTTTTCACGGTGAATAACTTCAATTGCTGTGCCGCTTGCACGTTTCGAACGCTCTGTACTACTCTTTCCAATTGCGCTTGAAAGTTCGTTAGAAGAATAACCAACCTCACCTTTTCCAATTAACCCATCTACGCCGTAGACATCGACAATATCCCCTTTTACAAAGTTTCCAATCACTTTATAAATACCAGCGGGCAACAAGTTTTTACTATGAAGCAATACGGCATCTTCTGCCCCTTTATCAACATAAATTTCTCCTGAAGATTCAGAGTGCATCGCAATCCATTGTTGACTTATATTTATAGATCGGTGATTGCCGCATGAAACGTAAGTGCCATCACCTTTTCCTTCAAGAATATCAAGTAATTTAGTCGGACCGATACCCGTTCCAATAAATACAGGAACCCCCACGGAACTTGCTGTTTTGGCTGCGAGTAGTTTCGACCTCATGCCACCCGTCCCTACCTTTGAATCTGTTTCTCCTGCAAAAGATAGCATCTCGTCTGTAATATTCGTTAAGGACTCAATCTTCTTTGCGGACGGATCGATGTGTGGATTTGTATCATAGAGACCATTTACATCAGTTAAAATAACAAGCTGATCCGCTCGGATAAACCCACTGACGAGTGCAGATAACATATCGTTGTCTCCAAATGTTAGTTCCCTAATAGAAACGGTATCATTTTCATTAATAATTGGTAAAATACGACGCGCTAATAATTCTGTAATCGTCGCATGTGCATTTCGGTAGCGGTTTCGATTTGAGAAGTCATCTCGCGTAAGAAGTATTTGCGCTGGGACAATTGCATAACGACTGAATTTGTCAATATAAGATTGAATGAGTAAACTTTGGCCAACAGCCGCCGCTGCTTGCCTTCCCTTTAACGTAACGGGTCTCGTTCCATAGCCTAATCTTTTAAATCCTGCAGCAACAGCGCCAGAAGAAACAACTAATACTTCATGGCCTACTTCACGTAGTGCTGCTAAGGCATCAACATGATCATTAAATTTCTTCTGATCTATCTCTCCATTATCATTCGTTAGTGAACTACTACCAATTTTAACAACAACACGTTTTTTTTTCATTTGGCATTGCTCCTATATCATTTTTAAGCGACTAACCATTCATTTCATAGTTTACGAAGTTCATGTGTTAAACTTTACTATAAAAATGATTGAAAAGAAAGCCTTTCTAGTTTAATTACTTATAATTCTGTATATTTATTCTCATCACATGAGAATTCACTCGCTTTTACAATAAAAAAATGTATAAAAACCTCATCTTTTTATTTAGTAAACGACGTTGACTTTAAAACTAAATTCATCAGACGTCAAGTTTACACAGTCATTTGGTCATGAAATTCGTTACTTTTTTCACAACGTGACTACTGCCTCCTTTGTCTTCTACACCCTCTATCATCATTGCAATTACATAAGTTGGATTATCTGTCGGATAAGCTACAAAAAAACCATTTTCTTTCCCCGTTTTCCCTTTCGCAGCTTTTAGTTCTGCTGTTCCCGTTTTCCCTGAGATACTAAGCGTCGGAATGTTTGCTGCTTCTGTATGTCCACCCGTCACTACTTCCCTTAAATCCGTCCTTAACACGGAAGCATTTTCAGCTGACAATAGATTTTCCTTCCATATTTCACTTTTAGACTCGTCATTGTACAATGTGGGTTTAAATATCGTCCCGTCATTCAGTATAGCTGAATAGCTTGAAGCTAAATGGACGATATTCATCAACATTTCTCCTTGACCAAAAGAAGTATCTGCAAGTTGGCCGAGTGATGATAGCTGCCCACTATTTGAGACTTGGGAACTTTTGATTGGATAACTAAAAGGCAAGTCTTCACCAAATCCAAATCCACTTAACCCGTCAACAAATGCATCGCGACCCATTTTCAATGCTTCTTTTGCAAAATAGACATTGTCTGAGTAGACAAGCGCTTTTTGCAGGTTTACTGGATTGGCACTATTATAGACACGTGTCACTTTATAGTTTCCCCATGACGCATCCTTTTGCCAGCTTTTGCCGTTAATTACATGTCCTTCATTAGGCATTAACGTTCCGAGTTCCATTCCAATTGCAGCGGTAATTGGTTTAATCGAAGAACCAGGTGCATACGTTGCGGAAAAACGGTTTAGTAAAGGTTCATTGGGATCTTCTGTTAACTCTGTATACCGTTTACTGCTAATCCCTACAACAAATTCATTGGGATCAAATGCAGGTGAACTCGTCAATGCAAGCACATCTCCTGATTTAGGATCTATGATTGACGTCGCTCCTCTTTCCCCATCCATCGCTTCAAATGCATCTCTTTGCAAAACTGCATCAATCGTTAGGTTAATTTCTTCACCGTCTTTGGCAGGTTGCTCAGCAATCACAATCTTTTCAGTATTCTCATCCGTCTTTTCAATATATATTTGAATCCCATCTTCACCGCGCAGTCGATTTTCGAGCAATTGTTCTAATCCACGCTTGCCAATGAAATCAGTTTCTTTATAGTTTTTATCTTTATTTTCTTCTAATTCTTCAGCATTGAGCGGACCAATATAGCCTAATAAATGCGCAAAAGATTTCGCATAAGGGTATTCACGCATCTCGACTTGCATGTTCGTAACACCCTCAATACCAAATACGTCATCAAAGTTATTTTCTTCTGTATGCGCAATTCTCTTAATCGGCACAAAATACGATGGCTGCACCCAACTCTGACTTAGCTGGTCTGTAATATAGCCTGGTGTAACATTGAGAAGCGTAGCCAATTTTTCTTTATCAGCGATATTAAACTTTTCCGGGATAATTCCAATGTCCACGCCTGATCCGTTAATCGCGAGTGGTAAACCATTACGATCCAATATTTCTCCACGTTCAGATTGTACGATTGCAATCCCTACCTTATCTTGTTGTGCTAAGTCAGGTAACGTAAAAGAAGGATCCCATTCAATAAACCAATTCTCTACCTCTTCTTTTTTTTCATACGTCAAAGTCATTTTCTTTTCAAATTCAACAGGTCCTGCAATTGTATCCATTTTAATCTGTACAGGAAATACAGCAAGCGCATCTTTTTTATAGTCCTTTTCTTCTTTAGGCTTGTCGAATGTAACCGCTACATTTTTTATTTCTAAATCTTTATATAATTTCTCTGGACGCTTTATAAACGCTTCTTTTCCAAACGTATCTAAAGTCCTGACACTTAAGTATTCATCAAACATTTTTGTGAATTCTGCAGCATTCCACAATTCGATATATGAGGAAAGTCTCTCTTCAGGAGATGGGTTATCTTTTGAACATGCTGATAGGGAAAATAATAATACCACCAATAATAGCAATACCTTTCGATTCATCCTTATGTGCCCCCTTTATCTACATGAGTCAATTTCAAAAGGACCTTATGCTTCTTCAACGACGCAACATATCATTCGGGAACGTTTTACCCCGACTATAGGTAGTGGTGTTGGCGTAGTATAACCCTAGGTTGAAATTGATTGACATACATATAGTTTACCAAAAAAATGACGTTGCGTCTCTGAATACAGTTATCGTCCAGTAAACTTGAAATGCTCTTTTTAATTATCGTATACAAAAATCATATCAAATCAAAAAAATCCGATTCACAAAGTATTGGCTACTTGTTGAATCGGATTTTATTTGTTTATTAAACGACTTTTTTCTTCATTTGTTTACTTCTCAACTGACCACATGCAGCGTCAATATCTGTTCCTTGTTCATGGCGGACACCGCAGTTAATCCCCCCACGTT
>JARIDM010000234.1 GCA_029263945.1 Sporosarcina sp. | reverse complement strand
CGAGAATATTGGTGTTGAAAGCCGCGTGTCTACTTCGATTGAGATGAGACAAGTTGCTGAGCCATACATAAGACGCAAAGCGATGCGCCATCTTGAAAAGAAACGTGTCGTGATCTTTGCTGCAGGTACAGGTAATCCTTATTTTTCAACAGATACAACAGCGGCATTAAGGGCGGCAGAAATAGAAGCGGACGTAATCCTTATGGCGAAAAACAATGTCGATGGCGTGTATTCTGCAGATCCAAAAGTAGATGCTGATGCAATAAAATATACGGAGTTATCCTATTTAGATGTGATCAGCCAAGGACTAGAAGTCATGGATTCTACGGCCTCTACCCTTTGTATGGACAATGATATCCCACTCGTTGTATTCTCTATAATGGGGACAGGAAATATAAAAAAAGCCGTACTTGGTGAAGAAATCGGTACGGTCGTCAGGAGGAATTTATAATGCCTAATACAGTTATGAGTACCGCAAAACAAAAAATGGAAAACGCAATTGGTGGATTTACAAGAAACCTTGCGTCCATCCGTGCTGGACGTGCGAATGCCTCAATGTTAGACAGAATCACAGTAGATTATTACGGTGCACCGACACCTCTTAATCAGATGGCGGGAATCTCTGTACCAGAAGCTCGTCTCGTTGCAATTCAACCTTATGACAAGACAATTCTTGGAGAAATTGAGAAAGCAATTTTAAAATCGGATATCGGGATTACCCCATCCAATGATGGAACGATTATTCGTCTTGCAGTACCCGCGTTAACAGAAGAGCGTCGTAAAGAAATCGTAAAAACTGTCAAAAAAGAAGCGGAAGAATCGAAAGTAGTCATTCGTAATATTCGCCGTGATGCAAATGACGATTTTAAAGACCTTGAAAAAAATGCAGAGATTACAGAAGATGAGTTACATCGCAATGGTGATGAAATTCAAAAGCTAACGGATGATTACATTAAAAAAATCGATGAGCTCGCAAAAATTAAAGAAGAAGAGGTTATGGAGGTTTAATCACGTCACGCTCGTGATCATGTTAACCTACAGTAACGTCGAGACCCATAGTTTTAGAGCTAAAAGTAATTTTGTGTTTCTATATAGCGAGTATCTTTAAAGCTAACGAATACTTTAGCGTATTTTACAAACCTAATGTCGTATTGTTATTGTTAATCATCAACAATAATGCGCAATCTCGCCCTAAAGTTCTAAAGCGGGATGGAAGAACTTTTTGTATTACAAGACGTCCTTATTTCAGGGCGTCTTTTCTTTATGGTATAATAAAAGTCTATTCATCGCTTAATGAATATGAGTAAAAAGCATAGCATGAAAATTGCTGTAGTCATTGAAAGTTGTTTTTTGAAACTTTGCGTATGACGACTTTTGTGATGAAATGGAATTGCTCTGAAAAGTAGCGGGTGGAGGAATTAATATGTTAGATAAACTCATGCGTAGGAAAAATAAAAACGCGGTAGAGACAGTATCAGCGCAAATCGCAATTGTGAAAAGCAGGAAAATCCCTGAACATGTTGCCATTATTATGGATGGAAACGGTAGATGGGCAAATAAACGTAATTTGCCGAGGATTGCGGGGCATCATGAAGGCATGAAGACGGTCCGCAAGATTACGCGTATTTCAAATGACATTGGGATTAAAGTGCTCACACTTTATGCTTTTTCCACAGAAAACTGGAAAAGACCGAAACTAGAGATCGATTTTCTAATGAAGCTTCCTGTCGAGTTTTTAAGTACATATCTCCCAGAACTGATTGAGCAAAACGTAAAAGTAGAAATGATTGGGGATTTTGATTTATTACCGAATCATACAAAACAGGCGATTCAAAAGGCGATTGAGGAAACAAAAGATAATGATGGCATGACTT
This sequence comes from Sporosarcina sp., assembly GCA_029263945.1. Lineage (GTDB taxonomy): Bacteria > Bacillota > Bacilli > Bacillales_A > Planococcaceae > Sporosarcina. Next base: position 4,842 of record JARIDM010000234.1, on the reverse strand, counting down.
TAAATTTTGCAATGAATTACGGAAGTCGACGTGAAATCATCCAATCCGTGAAAAGTATAGCAGAAATGGCTGTACGTGGTGAGATTCAGCCAACTGATATCGATGAATCAATGATCGATGCACACTTGATGACTGCCCATTTGCCAGAACCAGATTTGCTTATACGCACGAGTGGCGAAGTTCGACTATCGAATTTCATGTTGTGGCAGCTTGCTTATGCTGAGTTTTCATTTATAGATGTTTTATGGCCTGATTTCGATGAGCAGTGCATGCTAAATGCAGTAAAAGAATTTCAATCTCGAAATCGAAGATATGGAAATGTGGAGGGAGCAGGGGACGCTTGAAACAAAGAATAATAACAGCAATTGTTGCAATGGCTGTATTTATACCGCTTGTTGTAATTGGTAATTGGCCATTTACAATTGCGATTTATATAATGGCGACCATCGGGTTATTTGAACTATTGCGGATGAACGAAATTAAGTTAATTTCAGTTCCAGGTATTTTAACGTGGTTGGCGTTAGCTGTCTTACTTATGCCTTCAAATATTGGTGAGCAGCTTTACGAATGGAGTGGCTATACTAAAATTGAACTCACGTTTATGGCCGTCCTTTTACTGTTGATCTATACAGTATTGGTGAAGAATCGTTATACATTTGACCATGCAGCTTTTGCTGTGTTGAGTGCGTTGTACGTAGGAATTGGATTTTATTATTTAATTGAAACGCGCCACGTAGGCCTAGAGTTTGTGATTTATGCATTGATTGTCATATGGACGACAGATTCAGGTGCTTATTTTGTCGGTCGGAAATTTGGACACCGTAAACTGTGGCCAGATATCTCGCCAAATAAAACAATTGAAGGTTCCATCGGAGGGATTGTCTCTGCGATTGTTTTCGCTTGTTTGTTTCAGTACTTCGTTCCGGTTGCTTCTTCTTACGTCATATTAATCGGTGTAACAATTATTGCCTCAATCGTTGGCCAGTTAGGTGATCTTGTTGAATCAGCACTGAAACGTCATTATGATGTAAAGGATGCAGGGAAATTGTTACCAGGGCATGGAGGGATTTTGGATCGGTTCGACAGTTTACTGTTTGTTTTGCCACTCCTTCATTTCCTTCACTTTATCGTGTAATTGATTGGAAAGGGCGTTACTATGAAAAAGAACATTAGTTTATTAGGGGCTACAGGCTCCATTGGCATACAGACAATTGATATACTTGCATCGAACCCTGATAAGTTCGAACTCGTATCTTTTGCGGCTGGGATGAATATGGATAAGGTGAGAGAAATTGCAATGTCCTTTCAACCAAAGGTGATCTCCGTCATACAACGTGAAGATGCGGCGCGCCTACAAGCAGAATTTCCGAGCATTAAGTTTGTTTATGGTCAAGAAGGGTTAGTGGAAGTAGCTGCGCACACAGGGGCAGATATCCTTGTTAATGCGGTCATTGGAAGTGTCGGGCTCGCGCCAACGCTTGAAGCCATTCGTTCTGGCATAACGATTGCCATCGCGAATAAAGAGACACTCGTTGCTGCAGGGGACATTGTCATGGCAGAGGCACGTAAATATAATGTGCCAATTTTACCCGTTGACAGTGAACACTCAGCGCTTTTCCAATCCTTAAACGGAGAGAATCCAAAGCAGATTTCTAGATTGATTTTAACAGCATCAGGTGGAAGTTTCAGAAACTTAACACGTGCTGAGTTGTCTACTGTGACGGTTGAAGAAGCATTGGCACATCCAAACTGGTCGATGGGCAATAAACTTACCATTGACTCTGCAACAATGATGAATAAAGGGCTTGAAGTCATTGAAGCGCATCATTTATTCAATGTTCCTTATGAACAAATCGATGTGCTCTTACATCGTGAAAGCATTATTCATTCGATGGTTGAGTTTGAAGATACGAGTGTCATGGCACAACTCGGATCTCCAGATATGCGGGTACCTATTCAATACGCATTGACCTATCCTGAACGCATTCCCATGCAAAACCCGAAAGCGCTCAGGTTGGAAGAAATCGGCCAACTTAACTTTGAAAAAATGGATTTCGTTCGCTTTAAAGCACTTGCACTTGCGTATACAGCAGGTAAAGAAGGCGGGACAATGCCTGCAGCTATGAATGCAGCCAATGAAATTGCGGTTAGTTTATTCATGAAAGGGATTATTCCCTTTTTAGAAATTGACCATATCGTCGAGCGAGTGATGGAGGCTCACCAGACAATCCAACAACCCACACTCGAAGCAATTATGGAAGTAGATTTAAATACTCGAAAAATCGTGTACGCTATGATAAATTAAGTTTAGATAATTATTTGGCCCGGACAGTTTTGTTCCCCGCCAGTAAAGGTGGTTGTTAATGGAAACCGTACTTGCGTTTATAGTCGTATTTGGTTCACTCGTTTTCTTTCATGAATTAGGACACTTCCTATTTGCGAAAAAAGCGGGCATTATGGTACGTGAATTTGCAATTGGGTTTGGCCCGAAAATTCTAGGAATTACGAAAGGTGAAACATTATATACCGTTCGTCTGCTTCCACTTGGTGGCTATGTACGTATGGCAGGAGAAGATTTTGACACTGTCGAATTGCAACCAGGTTACCGTGTTGGACTTTATATCGGCAACACAAATGAAGTTGAAAAAGTTTATTTAAGCTCAAATGTCTCCAATCCTGATATCCTTTTCATAGAGACAGAGAAGGCTGATTTTGAAAAAGAATTATTTATAGAAGGATACGATGATGACGGTGAATATGTCCGTTACAATATTTCAAGATCTGCAATGATTATTGAAAAAGGTCAAGAAACAATTATTGCACCGTATGACAGACTATTTGAGGCGAAATCACTTGGTAGTCGTACGATGACAATTTTTGCAGGGCCACTCTTTAACTTTATCCTTGCATTTTTCATATTTTTAGCAATTGGACTCATGCAAGGTGTCCCGACAAATGAACCGATCATTACTGAAGTTCAAAGTACGGGCCCAGCTTTTGAAGCCGGGATGAAAAACGGGGATTATATTAAAAAAGTAAATGAAGTGGAAATTACGTCATGGCCAGCGTTTGCACAAATAATTCAAGACAACCCAGGAGCGTCAATGACTTTCACCGTGGAACGTAATAACGAGCTTGTCGACCTCCAAATTGCGCCTGCGACAATTAAAGAGGCAGGCAAAGAATTCGGTCAAATTGGCGTACTTTATACAAGTCCAGTGGAAAAGAATCCACTTAAAGCCGTTGTGTTTGGCTTTGAACAAACGTGGTTCTGGTTTAAGACAATCTTTGAATTACTCGGCATGCTTGTAACTGGACAGTTTACAATAGATGCTTTAACTGGACCTGTTGGCATTTATAAGGCCACTGGTGATATGGCTAAATTCGGGATATTCACGTTGATGAATTGGGCAGCAATGCTGAGCATTAACTTAGGGATTATGAATTTACTGCCTTTACCAGCATTAGATGGAGGCCGTTTACTCTTCTTCGCTATTGAAGGGGTACGCGGAAAGCCAGTGTCCAAAGAAAAAGAAGGTATGGTCCATTTTGTAGGGATCGTCCTCTTGATGGTCCTTATGCTCGTCGTAACCTGGAACGATATTCAGCGGTACTTCTTTTAGATATTTGGTTCAATCCATTTCATAACTACTGTGCAATTGACTCGTGAATTTTAATTATACAAATAGAAATCATAAGGTGGGGGAATAACTATGAAACAGTCACGAACTTATATACCTACAATGCGTGAAACACCTTCTGATGCAGAAATTAGATCGCATCAGTTACTACTTCGCGCAGGGTTTATTCGTCAAAATACAAGTGGAATATACTCATACCTTCCGCTTGGAAAAAAAGTACTCGATAAAGTTGAAAGCATCATACGTGAAGAACTAGAAGAGGTAGATGCTGTTGAAGTCCTAATGCCTGCAATGCAACATGCAGAGCTTTGGCAGGAATCTGGCAGATGGGATTCATACGGTGGGGAACTGTTTCGCTTAAAAGATCGACATAATCGGGACTTTGCCCTCGGCGCCACGCATGAGGAAGTAATTACCTCATTAGTCCGTGATGAAGTGAGTTCATATAAACAATTGCCACTTACGATGTACCAAATTCAAACGAAGTTTAGAGACGAACAAAGACCTCGTTTTGGGTTGCTACGCGGTCGTGAATTTATTATGAAAGACGCGTATTCGTTCCATGCAACAGAAGAAAGTTTAGAAGAGAAATACCAAGAGATGAAGCAAGCTTATACGAATATTTTCACAAGATTAGGCTTGAATTTCCGGTCGGTCATTGCAGATGCAGGTTCAATTGGTGGCTCTGGAACACATGAATTTATGGCTTTGTCAGAAATTGGTGAAGATACAATTGTATATAGCGAGACAACGGACTATGCAGCCAATATTGAAATGGCAGAAGCCCATAGTGATTACGTTAAATCAGAGGAAGCACTTAAAGAAGTTGAGAAAGTTGCAACGCCCGACAAGCATACAATTGAAGAAGTTGCAACGTTCCTAGAAGTTGAAGTTACAAAGTGTATTAAAACACTTATTTTTAATGTCGATGGTGAACTTGTCGTTGTGCTTGGACGTGGAGATCATGAAATTAATGATATTAAATTAAAGAATGCGCTAAATGCAACGAATGTTGAATTTGCGTATGAAGGCGATGTACTCGAATTGCTGTCTTGTGAAGTCGGTTCAATTGGGCCTGTGAAACTGCCAGTTGGTGTTAAAGTTGTTGCAGACCACGCAATTGCTTCAGTTGTAAACGGAATTACGGGTGCAAATGAAGACGGCTACCATTTAGTGAATGTAAATCCAGAGCGTGATTTTG
>JARIDM010000213.1 GCA_029263945.1 Sporosarcina sp. | reverse complement strand
GTTCCTTATTCCGCATATATATTATCGAAATGGGCAGGTTTACTAACAATTACACTAGTTTCTTTATTAATGGGCTATATAGCTTCTTGGTATTATACAAGTTTACTTATTGAAACTGTTGCGTTTGAACGTGTTTTTCAAAGCGTAATCATTTATAGTATATGGTTAGTTTTTGTTGTCACGTTAACGCTTTTTTTCAGTTCGACAATGAAAGGAAATGGACGCATCGCTTTTGTTACAATTTTTGTAGTCTTTGCTACTTCGACGGTTACATCTATTCTCGGAAAGTACATGAAATGGAGTCCAGCTACAATAACAGAGCATACCAGGCATGTCTTGTTAGCAGAGGGAGTAGCATCTAGTTTCTTGCCAGCACTTTTTGTCACGACATTTATAATTGCTTCAGTGCTCTTCTTCTCTATACAAATCTTTAAGCGAAAAGAGTTGTTGGAATGAAAAATATAGCGCTCATTGGAGCAATTATTTTATTTTAAGTAAAAAGTGAAGTACAATCAAGGGGTCTCAATTTTTAATAACTAAAGTCAATCAATGTTACAATGGGAATTTTTTCTAGACGATCTCAATCTTTTGTTGAGTTGAAGATTTCTCGACTGTGTGTTTTTTCTCTGTAGTGAAAAATGTCGCCGTGAAATTGACTTAAATAAAATACAAAGGAGTTTTTATAGTGGTTACCTCATTAGCAGGAAAGAAAGCAATTATTACTGGTGCTGGCAAAGGAATTGGACGTGCAATAGCGATTGCATTAGCAAACGAAGGGGTCCATTTGGGACTGATCGCACGTACAAAAGAAGACTTACAAAATGTTGCGAATGAAGTGAAGCATACGAACGTATCTGTTTCAATTGCGACGGCTGATGTATCATCAAATGAGCAAGTGAATACAGCAATTGACCACTTAAAAGAAAGTCTTGGTACAGTTGATATTTTAATAAATAATGCTGGGATAGCCAAATTCGGTGGATTTCTTGAGTTGGAAGTTTCTGAGTGGGAGAAGATTATTCAAGTTAACTTAATGGGGATGTACTATGTAACCCGAGCTGTATTGCCGACAATGATTAAACAAAAGTCAGGAGATATCATTAATATCTCTTCAACTGCAGGTGAAAAAGGAGGTCCCGTCACAAGTGCATATAGTGCGTCGAAATTTGGTGTGATGGGCTTAACGGAATCACTCGCTATGGAAGCACGTAAACATGATATCCGTGTGTCTGCACTTACACCGAGCACGGTTGTGACTGACTTGGCAATTGAAGGTGGTTTAGTAACGGGTGATGAAGACAACATACTGCGTCCAGAAGATTTAGCAGAATTGGTTATCGCGCAGTTAAAATTAAATAAACGCGTATTTATTAAATCAGCAGGTTTATGGACGACAAATCCATAACGGGAATCATTGTTTAAGCAATAAAAAAAGAAATTACTTGGCACTATTGCCAAGTGATTTCTTTTTTAATTTAAACTCGTCCTTGATAATACCGTTAAATTTTTATATGTCGATAATAAAATAATCGTAACTTGTTACATCGACACAACTTTTTTATGAGATTGATTGATCTTTGAACATATTAAATATGTTTTAATAGAATACTCACGATTTTTTCAAGTCCAACGCGGTCTGTTTCAGAGAAACGATTAAGTTCTGGACTATCAACGTCCAGAACGCCAACTGTAAGGCCCTCTTTAATAATAGGAACGACGATTTCTGAACGGGACGCTGCGTCGCAAGCAATATGCCCTGGGAAAGCATTGACGTCAGGGACGATGATAGATTCTTGATTGACAGCTGCTGTTCCGCAAACACCTTTTCCTAACTTGATACGTACACATGCTGGTAAGCCTTGGAAAGGTCCAAGTACAAGTTCATTATCTTCTATTAAGTAGAAGCCAATCCAATTAATTCGTTCGAAGAATTGGTTGAGAAGTGCTGAAGTATTACTTAAATTGGCGTACAAATTACGTTCGCCAGTTAGAAGTGCATCGAGTTGTTTTGAAAGTTGCGTATAGCTTAAGGCTAAGTCTTTGTCATTTTTAATGTTCGTTGTCAAAAAAACACCTCCGAATAATACATGTAAGTATACATATTTTAGTACAAATATACAAAAAATGCAGTGAAATCGACGGAAAACGACTAATTCCCCTTTTATTTTTCATATTTCTAACCAAAAATGTTTAAACGTGTTACGATATAAGATATTATAAGTCTAGATTTGGAACAGGGGGAGCGCGATGAAAACAACTATCATTGCAGTTTTAATACTCGTTTTATTAATTTCAATAATCGCCTTCTTAATGAGGCGCAAACATAATACTCGAATTGATAGCCTTGAAAAAAGAAAAATGCATATCCAACACAAACCGATCTTTGAAGAAATGATGAAAGTTAAAGAATTGAATATGACGGGTGAAACTGAAGAAAAATTTGAACGTTGGCGAGCAGAGTGGACTGAAGTTGTAGACATACATATGCCTGAACTTGATAATTTATTGTTTGATGCAGAAGATTTTGTTGATTATTTTAAGTTCAAGAGTGCAACGGCAACAGAGAACGTAATTGAAGAAAAAATTCAGTCGTGTCATAAGAAAATGACGGAAATTTTGACAGAATTAGATGAATTGATAGGTAGCGAAGAAAAAAACCGTATTGAAATGGAAGCATTGCAAGAGCGACATCGTGCAGCTCGAAAAAAAATTCTCGCCCATCAACCATCTTTTGGTTCGACTGTTGAATTGCTTGAAAAAGAACTTGAATTCTTTAATCCGAGATTTGAAGAGTATTCCGAGTTAACGGAGAACGGCAATTATTTACAAGCCCGTGAAATCGTCATAAGTTTAACTGAAAAAGGCTCGAAGTTATTTATGATCATTGAACAGTTGCCTTCGCTTCTTTCGGATATTCAAGTTAAAATTCCAAATGCAATACGTGACATACAAAATGGTGTTAGAGAAATGGAAGAACAATCCTATTATTTAAATCATCTAGAGCTTACAAGGCAATTTGAAAATATGGAAGACCAGTTAGTAGACCTTTTGAATAGAGTGCAGAAATTAGACATGGATTCGATTGAAGAAGAAACTAAATCGATCTTTGAGCGAATTGACACCTATTATGATGCACTCGAAAGAGAAGTGGTTGCGCGGCACTTTGTAGATAGTGAATATAAAGAAACACATGAAAAATTAATAGAAGTTATTGCACAAGCACAAAAAACAGTTGCAGAAACAGCAGCTATCCAAAAGAGTTATCGAATTAACGAATCTGAAGCAGAGATTCCGCAAAATGTGTTGGAAGCTCTTGAAAAGCTTCATAAGAAGAGTGAAATTATCTCAACGCAAATTGAAAATGCGAATTCTGCTTATTCAAGTCTACAAGAAGAATTGGAATCGATGCGTAAAGAACTTGATGAACTTGAAGAACAACGTGGAAAGTTTGCTGAGAAGATTAAGAGTTTAAGAAATGATGAAACGAAAGTGCGTACGAAGTTGGATGAGTTGACGCGTCAACTTCAAGAAGCAGATCGTTCGTTACATAAAGCGAATATACCTGGTATACCAAGTGAAATGGATGCGCGTCTTGAGGAAGCTGAAGAGCAAATTTATATAGTGACACAAAGTTTGCAAGAAGTACCGTTAAATATGATGCTTGTCAATTCATATTTAGAAAACACAAGACAATCCGTTGAAGAAGTAAGTGTCAAAACAAAAGAATTGTTGGAAAATGTAATTTTAATCGAGATGATTATTCAATATGGTAACCGACACCGAGCGTCTAATAAAGAGATGGATAGCAGATTGTTGGAAGCTGAAGCTTCGTTTAGACAATTCCGTTATGCAAAAGCATTAGAGGAAGCTGCAACTGCTGTTGAGGAAGTAGAACCTGGTGCTATGAAAAAAATCGAAGCACTCCTTCAAGAAGACTAAGATTTTCCTTAAAAACCGATTAAAGCCACCTGTATATAAATGTAGGTGGCTTTGTTATGCTTATAATAATAAAAAAAGGGGTTAACGTCGTTGATTTATATGGATAATAGTGCAACAACAATGCCAAATGAAGAAGTTCTTTCATCTTTTCTTGAAGCCAATCGAAGGTATTATGCGAATGCGGCTTCCATACATATTGCTGGAAGAGATGCTGATACATTACTCAAAAAAGCGCGTGAGCAAATCCTAAGTATTGTAGATGCACCAGACGGAAATGTAATTTTTACTTCGGGTGGTACAGAAGCGAATAATTTAGCGGTTCTTGGATGTGCTCGTAAACATAGGAATAGAGGGAATCACGTCATTACGACTGTTACTGAACATCCTTCGATATTAAATGCTGCTCATCAATTAGAACGAGAAGGATTTGAAGTAACGTATTTAACTGTGAATGAGCATGGGTTAATTTCATTAGATGATTTGAAAGAAAAGGTTCGAAAAGATACAATATTGGTATCGATTATGCACGTAAATAATGAAATTGGGACAGTTCAACCAATTAGTGAATGTAGCAAAATTATAAAAAAACAATCACGTGCTATTTTTCATTCAGATACAGTTCAAAGTTTTGGGAAATTACCAGTTATGCTAGCAGAGTTTTCAGCGGATGCCATGACTATATCTGCTCATAAAATTAATGGGTTAAAAGGTTCTGGTGTTCTGATTACGAAAAAAGGAATCTTACCCGAGTCTATAAATTACGGAGGTAGTCAAGAATTTGGAATACGTAGTGGAACGGTTTCAGTTCCGAACGCAGTAGCCATTGCACGTGCAATGAGGCTTTGTACTACAGAGCGTCAGGCGTCACAACACCAAATTTGGAGAGAAGATTTAATGACTTCTATAAAAGCATTAACTGAAGTTAAAGTTTTAGCTGAAAATGAAGCTGCACCTCATATTTTATCGATTGCTTTTCCGTATATTAAAGGGGAAATTGCTGTTAACTTTTTTCAAGAGAAAGGAATTATGATTTCCACGTCAAGTGCGTGCTCTTCTAAAAGTAATCGTGCAAGTCATGTTATTGAAGCAATCCATGTAGAGGAAAAGTATAAGCATGGTGTGATTAGAATAAGTTTTGGGAATACTACTACAGAAGCGCATATTGTACGAGTGAAAGAAGTACTTTCAGAATTTGTACAATTGTTAAGAAGGGGAAAGACCTATGAAATGGAATGAATTATTAATCAGATATGGTGAAATGTCTTTAAAAGGACGGAACCGAAATTATTTTATTCGCAAATTAAAAAAGAACATTGAAGCTGCATTAAGCGATTTAGATTCTGTACAATTGATCGCTGAACGTGACCGTATGTTTTTATATGCGGATGATTCAAATGATATGAACAGTGCAATTGAGCGCTTGCCATCGGTATTTGGCATTCAATCATTCAGCCCAGTTGCAAAGTGTGAACCAAACCTTACTGACATTTATAAAAAGGCACTTGAAGTCATTGGTTCTGATGAAACAGAAGGGAAATCTTTTAAAGTCGAGATTAAAAGAACGGATAAAAAATTTCCGTATGTGACAAGTGAGTTGCAACAAATGATTGGCGGACACGTCCTGAGAAACTTCCCAGGACTTCACGTTGATGTGAAGAAACCGACTATTTTATTGAATGTAGGGATTAGAGAAGACGGTGCCTATCTAACGTCAAAAGTTTATGCTGGTGCAGGCGGAATGCCAGTGGGATCTAATGGAAAGTCACTCCTAATGTTGTCAGGTGGCATTGACAGTCCCGTTGCAGGTTACCTTATGATGAAGCGAGGTGTCGCAATCGATGCAATTCATTTTGAAAGTCCACCGTTTACGAGTGATCTTGCAACACGGAAAGTAATGGATCTTGCAGAAAAATTAAGTTCGTTTGGCTCACCCGTCAAACTTCATATTATTCCTTTTACTGAACTACAACAAATGATTTCCAAACAAATTCCAGACGAAGAATTGATGACGACTACTCGTCGCATGATGTTAAGAATTGCCGATAAGGTTCGCGTGCAGGCGAATGCACTTGGGATTGTAACTGGTGAAAGCTTAGGACAAGTCGCAAGTCAAACGCTTGAGAGCTTAACTGCTATTAATGAAGTGACTTCTACGCCAATTTTACGTCCTTTAATTTCTGCGGACAAACTAGAAATTATTGCACTTGCAGAAAAAATTGATACGTACAGCATTTCAGTTCGACCTTATGAAGATTGCTGTACTGTATTTAAGCCTTCAAACCCGAAAACAAGGCCCAGAATTGAAAAAGTTGCTTATTTTGAAAGCTTTATTGATTTTGAACCTTTCATTGAAGAGGTCGTTAAAGCGCGAAGAGTTGTTGATTTCCCAAGTCAAAAAGACGAAAAGTTTACGGACTTATTATAAAAGCGTTTAAAATTAAAAGTTTGAATTAATTACCACTAAAACCTCGTGCATAGATTTTTGAATACGGCGCATTCTATATGTCACAAGGAGGTGTTAGTGATGACAAATTCAAATAACAGCAACTCAAACCAGCTTCTCGTACCAGGAGTACAACAAGCGCTTGATCAAATGAAATACGAAATTGCACAAGAATTCGGTGTTCAAATGGGACCAGATGCTTCATCGCGTGCCAACGGATCCGTCGGCGGAGAAATTACAAAGCGATTAGTGCGTCAGGCTCAACAACAAATGAACGGATATCAAAAATAATTAATGAAAAGAAAAGCTGTTTCGGATTATTCCGAAGCAGTTTTTTCTTTTTATAAAAAACCACGACTTTCATAATTTTGGTTACAAAAATTTAATGCCTTACCTAAAAGAAAAAGGATGGTAATTCTAATGTAATCGAAAGAATACTTTGAACCCATCGACTATTATTAGTATACTGATAATTAGTGGAGGGGATACATATGAATAGAGAAAAATTGGTTGCACCAACCTATTATAACCTTGTCAGTGAATTTGAAAAGTATGCAACGGGTGACAAATTAAAGGCACTCATTTCTGTTAATGAACAGGGACAAAAGAAAGAAGTTTCATACGATGAATTAATTTCGTTATCAAATCAGGCAGCTAATGTATTTCGAGAAAATGGACTTGTAAAAGGCGATGTTGTTTTGGTTATGCTCCCAAGATTAATCGAAGCTTATGTTACCTATATTGGTGCACTTAAGGCTGGTTTGGTTGTGATCCCGAGTTCTGAAATGCTGCGACCTGCTGATATTGAATACAGATTAACGCATAGTGGGGCAAAGGCGGTTGTTTCTTATCATCGATTTTCTAATCAGTTTGAGTCGGTAAAGAATATGGAAGGCATTACTCATTTTGTTATTGGAGATGCTTCGGGTTCCCGATTATCACTTACGAAAAAAATGGATAATGCATCTACAGTGTTTGAAACGATCAAAACGAAAAGTTCAGACAGGGCTTTTTTATCGTATACTTCAGGAACGACAGGTTCACCTAAAGGCGTTGTGCATACACATGGTTGGGCTTACGCTCATCTTCTCACAACGGGACCAAACTGGCTGGGAATCAAAGCACAGGACGTGGTGTGGGCTACAGCTGCGCCTGGATGGCAAAAGTGGATATGGACGCCTTTTTTAGCGGTTTTAGGCAGCGGTGCAACAGGCTTTGTCTATGACGGGAAATTCGATGCTGTCGTTTATTTTGAATTAATTAAAAGCTATCAAATAACTGTCATTTGCTGTACGCCAACAGAATATCGTTTTATGGCAACAACTGACGATTTTGCTACATATGACCTATCTTCAATTAGAAGCGCTGTATCTGCAGGTGAACCACTCAATCAAGAAGTAATGCTTACGTTTAAGGAAGCGTTTGATATTGATGTACGAGATGGATATGGTCAAACAGAAAATACATTACTAGTTGGTACCATGATAGGTATGGAAACCCGATACGGTTCAATGGGTAAGCCGACGCCAGGAAATCGGGTTGAAATCATCGACGATCATGGTGAAATTGCTGCTGTAGGTGAAGTCGGAGATATAGCGGTCCATGTGTCGACACCAGCATTGTTTAAAGAATACTTAAATGATCCTGAGAGAACGAGCATGCAATTTCGTGGAGATTACTATGTGACAGGTGACCGTGCGCGAATGGATGAAGATGGCTATTTTTGGTTTGAAGGTCGGGGAGATGACATCATTATTAGCTCAGGGTATACAATCGGACCTTTTGAAGTGGAAGAAGCCATTTTAAAGCATCCAGCTGTTAAAGAATGTGCAGTTGTTGGAAGTCCAGATGAAGTACGTGGCAGTATTGTTAAAGCATATGTTGTTTTACGTGAACCCAGTCGTAAGGAAGAGGTAGGACTTGAGAAAGAAATCCAAGATCATGTAAAAGCTTTAACGGCACCTTATAAATACCCAAGAAAAATAGAATTTATCGACGAAATGCCAAAAACCATTTCAGGAAAAATCATGCGAATCCAACTTCGTAAAATGGATGCGTAACATAAAAATGAAAGAAGGCTGCCTTAAAATGGTCTTTTTTATGACCATTTCAAGCAGCCTTTTCTTAAAATTGATTTAAATGAGTCAATTTCATAATGACCTTATTCTGCGACAGCGACACAACATATTGTTCGGGAACGGTTCAACCCGACTATATATTGTGGTTATGTAGCAATAAAACCCTATTATGAATTTGACTGACAGCTTATAAATGAATTCGTTGTACTTTTTCCCAGAACGAATTGTCTTTCAATTTAACGGTTTTAATCGTCTTTTCGCTCAATACGATATCGATATTTTCGACTTGGCGAATTCCGAGTGCCTCATTATCAGCAGCCATTGACGGGAAATCATTGCCGTCTTGGTGGACGTGTAGTTTTAGGGTGCGGTCACCACTTAATATAAACGGAGAACCAAGCGTACGGTATTTATTGTTGTTAACGGATGCGAGTTCGGTTACTTGGTAACAATTGAGTAAAGGATCTACGACAGCGCCTTTAACTGATTTGTTGTATGCAGTACTTCCTGTTGGTGTTGAGATAATAAGTCCGTCTCCCAGGAAAGTTTCAAACAGTGTATCGTCAACAATAACGTCTAAGACAAATGTACGCATAATATTTGAGCGTACGCTAAATTCATTTAGACAATAAAATGGTTTATGCTCATCAATCGTAACTTCGATGATTGGGTATTTTCTTACTTCTAGTTGTGCTTCTTGAACAGCTTTCGCCATTTGCGACAAGTCTTCGTAATGAAAGTCACAGTACATACTATGCTTGCTTGAAACTGTAATACCAGCGTATAAGCAGTCTTGGCGGAAACCTGTCTTTCTGACAGCCTGCAAGAATGAACCGTCTCCTCCGATACTAATAATTATATTGGCTTTCGTGTGTGTTTCCATCAAAGTGAAACCTTCGAAAATCAAAGCTTCTTCGACCATTTTTTTCTTTTCAATCGAACTTTCATCATGCTTACTGTAAATGAATACATTCATTCTTTCTGACACATTGAACACTCCTCTTAAATAAGTTAGTATTATTTTACCACGTATTGATACATATAGGTGTATATATACAAATAGAGAGACAGAAGAAAATGGAGGAAATTTAAATGAATACTAAAAGATGGGTTGCAATCATTGTCGCATCAACATTGCTTGTCGTTTCTATAGGTGTGAACACATTATCATTTTTTTTCACAAGAGATTTTTCGGGATGGGTAGATGAAATGGCAAGTGCAAGTTTTTCTGATTACGAAGAAAGTGTAATCGAAGAAGGAGAAAATCGAGAAAGGATTGCGGTGCTCACGCTTGACGGTGTCATTCAAGATACAGGTGGTGTCGGAACGATTTTTTCATCAGGCTATAATCATCAATTCTTTCTGAGTCAATTAAATGAAATATATGAAGATCCGACAGTTAAAGGTGTTGTTTTAGTTGTAAATTCTCCAGGTGGTGGTGTAGTTGAATCAGCTGACATTTATGATAGGATCCGGGCCATTCAAGATGACTTAGAAATTCCAGTCTATGTATCAATGGGTGGAATGGCAGCATCTGGGGGTTATTATGTGTCTGCTTCAGCGGAAAAGATATTTGTAAATCGTGAAACAATTACAGGTTCAATTGGTGTCATCATGGAAAGCATGAATTATGCAAAACTTGCTGAAAAGATGGGCATCGACTTTAATACAATTAAAACTGGGGCATATAAAGATATTTTAAGTAGCTCGAGAGAAATGACAGATGAGGAACGCGCAATGCTCCAAGAGATGATTGGTGATTCGTACGATCGATTTGTTGAGATTATTGCAGACGGTCGTCAGATGACCGATGAGGAAGTTAGAAAAGTCGCGGATGGTCGAATTATGAATG
>JARIDM010000171.1 GCA_029263945.1 Sporosarcina sp. | reverse complement strand
GCTGAACTGTTAGAAATCTCGTTTGATGATGGAACAAATACAGACGGACAAGTTGTAGGTAGCGACATGTGGACGGATTTAGCGGTTATTGAGATTGACGGTAGTAAAGTTGAAGCCGTTGCTGAGTTTGGGAACTCTGATTTATTGAAAAGAGGCGAAACCGTAATTGCAATTGGAAATCCTTTGGGACTTGGCTTTTCTGGTTCAGTGACAGTCGGTGTCGTCTCAGGAAAAGACCGTTCAATCCCAATTGACTTTGACGATGATGGCAATGTCGATTGGCATGCGGATGTTTTACAAACGGATGCGGCGATTAATCCTGGAAACTCAGGCGGTGCACTCATGAACTTAGCAGGACAGTTAATTGGCATTAACTCAATGAAAATCTCAGAGGAAACCGTAGAAGGAATTGGACTTGCCATCCCGATCAATTTAGCTGAACCTGTAATTCAAAGTCTTGAACGACACGGAGAAGTCATTCGACCAACAATGGGTGTTACGCTTATAGATCTGGCCATTATTCCAGCTGAAGAACGTCGTCGTGTTTTAAACTTGGCTGATCAGATGAAAGACGGGGTCGTTGTAAATGAAATTCTGCCTCGTTCAGCAGCCGAAGCCGCGGGTGTTCAAAAGTACGATGTCATTGTAGAAATGGATGGGGAGAAAATTGACGATATGGTCAGTTTACGAAAGCATCTGTATAATGAGAAAGAAATTGGTGATACACTGAAAATGAAGGTTTACCGAGAAGGACAGTTAATCGATGTAGAAATGATTCTCCAAGATGGTGCATCATTTTAAAGGTGCACTTATCCACATATGAGCGAAACAGCAATAAAAAATGCTATTTCGTTCATTTTTTCATAAATAAGGACAAATGTGGACAATTACTTGAAAATGTGAATAACATTTAATGAAAAAAAGGGGGCAAACAGATGAAAATATATAGTTGTGAAAACCATATAGATCAGGTGCTTGAAGACTTTATTGAAAAGGAAGAAAACTTTCCTTTGTTGGAAGCGCTTCAAAAGGAAGAAAGGTTATCCACAAACTGTACACAGTGCGAAAAGGAAGCAATATATGTTGTGGCGAACAAATAATCTGCTACAAGATGTAGCTTTCGTTGTGGATATGTGTATAAGATGTGTTGATAACAATTTAAAAAAGGTGGGCAACTTGTGAATATAACAATCGTGACGGTTGGAAAGTTAAAAGAAAAATATTTGAAAATGGGCATGGATGAGTTTGATAAAAGACTAAAATCTTATGCGAAAATGAACTTAGTGGAAGTGGCAGATGAAAAAGCACCAGAATCATTAAGTGAGGCAGATATGGAGATCGTGAAGAAAAAAGAAGCAGATCGAATTTTAGCAAAAATAGCACCCGACGCTTATGTCATTGCGTTGGCAATCGAAGGTAAAATGAAAACATCTGAGCAGTTGTCCGAAGACTTAGCCTCACTCATGACTTATGGGCGTAGTAAAGTCGTGTTTGTTATCGGCGGTTCACTCGGCTTACATAGCTCCATTTATAAACGAGCAGATGAACTCTTGTCCTTTTCAAAAATGACCTTTCCGCATCAGATGATGAAACTGATCTTAATGGAGCAAGTATACCGCGCGTTTCGGATTATGAAGGGTGAACCGTATCATAAATAAATGAGGTTTCACTTGTATCGAGTGACAAATGTACAACAGCGCAAAGTAGACTTTAACAGGACAGTTAGCTATTCGTGACAATAAAATACCTGTGTGAAAAAAATTAAAGTCGATTTCATTATAAAGAAATCGTCTTTTTAAACTACGTTCCTGACAATTTTATCGAGGGAGCTGACAGCAAAGATTCGTTCGAAATGATGGTTATATGCTGTGGGAGAACTTTTAAGTCGAGTGGTAAATTCGGGCCTTGTTCACCGTCTATATCACTTTCTTGTGTCTCCTCAGCGAAAGTCGTTATATTGACCTGTCTCGTTTTAAAGTATTGGACGTTTTCTGAGTCCTTTAATGTCCCCATTACAAGTGTTGGGGTCATTTTTGCGAGCTCGGTTAAGTTAAGCTGTTTAAACGCGAATATATGGAAGTAGCCGTCCCCGTTTTCGACTTCGTTTACAATTTTTTTGAAACCACCTAGCGAGTCGATGAGGGAAACGAGAACAACGGATACATCACCTTCCCACGTATTTTTTTCCATCTCAAACTTGACCGAAAAAGTGTCGTCCTCTATTATTTCTTTCCCAATAGCTTTCAAGTAGGAAAGCGGGCCGATTTTCGACTTTTCTGCACTGTCGACTTGATGAATTGCTTTGGCCGCATTTCCAATGCCTACAATATTTGTAAAATACATCTGCTTGTTAATCATGCCAATATCAATTTTTGTTTCAGTTCCTGAGATGAGTAATTGAATTGCGTTAATAGGGTTCATTGGAATATTTAATGAACGCGCAAGGTCATTCACGGTGCCCATTGGAATAATGCCAAGAGTTGGTGGATGATTATATGGAGCGAGTCCGTTGACCGTTTCATTTACTGTTCCGTCTCCTCCGAGTGAAACAACGAAGTCGTAGTTATTTTCTGCAGCTTCTTTTGCAAAGCGTGTCGCATCTCCTTCACGCTCCGTATATTTAACATGAATCTCGCTGTACGTGTCTTGGATGGTTTCTCGAATTTGTTCTTCATATTCTGTTGCTTGTTCTTTCCCTGAGGAAGGGTTCATAATAATTAAAGCTGATTTCTTCAACTGGTTCACTCCCTTTAGTCTTGCAATTGACTATCTATTACCTTTTTACATCTATTTCAATCAATTTTTAAAAATGAATTTCAAAAGAAGGGTTAAGAGATTATTGGTATACCAAATAATTTCATCACTGCTTTAAATGTTAAGATACACGCACAATTAAAAGGGGAATTATTTGTTTGTTCGATTGCCCACATCAATTATTTACCGTTAACGATATTCTCAAACTCTTCTATTGTATTAGAAGGGTATACCCCATGTCTCGGGATTTCTAACAGGTGTTGGGCTGATTTTGCGTAACCAGCTTCAATGGTAAACGCCGTCTTTACTTTTAACTGTTTCAAATTAGCTAACGTGTCAGTATTATAAACACCGAATGGCGCGGCAAAAGCGTTTGCGTGTCCTAACCATTCAATAGACGAAGAGAGATCTTCATGCACGCTTTCTAAAGAATAGGCTTCTAAAAAGGTTTATCATCCTTATTTATTTGATGAAAGTCATGCGTGTGGCTCCCGTAATCAAAGACATCAGTAGCCATAGGTGAAGGTTCAGTATACTCAAGAACATGGTTGATCAGTAAATAAAAGGCGGGAATCATAACGAGTAAAAAAGAAGTTGTAAAAAGTATATTTGAGATGATATATTTTTTCATATTAGGACACTCCTGTATTACTTCTAGGCCCCAATTTTATTTTATTGTTAAATGAAATGGGCTTTCCGACTCTATCGGCTCTGCTCCATCCGTCTTTGTTGAAAAAGTAGAAGATTGTTCCAAATGTTACGATAATAACTACAGTCATTCTGAAAAATTAGTACTTCAAAGGGGAGAAAGAGAATAATAGAAAAGAGATTTTTGAAGTTATAGGCATGCCCAAATCGGCTTGAAACAATTAACGTTGCGATTTTCCTTTCAGATCAAGGAGAAAAAGTGTTAATTGTTAATGCAGATCGCATGCCGGCATTGTCCGAAGGTGGAATTGAGTTTATATGTACGATTTGAAAATTTCCTTGTAAAGCGCCCAGTACAAAGGGTATTGGTTTGATTTAACGAAAATAAAAAAAGTTTTTTAAAAGAAAAGTGATCCATTTCGATTTCTGCTCCGTTAGCTTATTACAAAAACGAAAAGGAGCGATTCAAATGAAATTGAATAAAATTTTACGTGCCATTCCATTAAGCGTTTCACTATTATTACCGACTGGGTTATTGGCAAATGCAGCCGAACATGATCACGGAGGAAGTCATACAGAGGCAGTAACAAACGCCGCCGTAGATTTACGTGCCCACTAGATAGCATTTTATCTGAACACGCTTACTTAGCAGTGATCACGATGCAAAAAGGAATTGATGGGTCGGAAGATTTTGAGGCAGCTGCTGGCCAACTTGGTGAAAATACAGATGAACTGTCAGCCGCGTTTTTAGATACTGCTACTGAAGGAAGATTGAAGGCGGCAGATTTAGAAGAAGGCCTCAAAGGTCATGTTGAGCAGTTACTCGTTGCTTTTGATCGTTACGTAGCAGAAGATTATGAAACAGCATATGACAGTATCCACGAAACCTATAGCCACATGTTCGGCGTAGGAACCGCAACGTATCCTCGAAATGATGCAACTGTAGAAGATATATTTGGTTTCGATTATGGCAGTCGTTTAAATCTAATTACTTGTATAGGTTGAGTTCGATCGTAAAACACAGACCTATGAAGATAGATTAGTTGTTTATACTGAAGTACAACCTAAAGAGTAGATAAAATCACTACCCCATACAAGATGATCGGCAAAAGTGCTGATCATCTTGTATGGGGTATTTTGTATAGAGATAAAATGATGCGGCAATAGGCTTTCAGCACAATTCATTGAATGGTACGATAGAGAGAAGAAAACATGGGGGTGTAGTTCAAGATGTTCTTAAGTGACTTTCAAAAGAAGTTAGCTGCAAATCAAGCGTTATTTATAGGGGAAAGTACGGCTTTTCGTTCTGCGGTTTTATTGCCACTTGTAGAACACGAGGGAAAGTGGCACGTTGTGTTTGAGGTGCGTGCGCTGACCATGCGCAAACAACCTGGCGATATAAGCTTTCCAGGAGGACGCATAGACCCTGAGGATGCCTCTCCGATGGTCACAGCTTTACGAGAAACGAAGGAAGAGCTTGGGATTGATCCAAAGACAGTGAATGTGCTTGGTGCACTAAGTCCTTATATTGCATCTCCGTCGTTTGTGGTTTATCCTTTTGTGGCAGTATGTGATTACCGAGAAATTATTCGCTCTTATAATAAAGATGAAGTAGAAGAAGTATTTTCAATTCCACTTACTTGGTTACTTTCTCATGAACCAGAGTTGCACGAAGTTCCATTTGAACCTGCCCCTCTTCCAGACTTCCCATTTGAACGAATCTTTAACGGACAGCAATATGAATGGGGTAAGCGCTCACAAGATGAGTGGTTTTATAACTATGGTGATTATACAGTGTGGGGCTTAACCGCAAGGATTCTAAAGCATTTTATAGAGCTGATTAAATGAAAAACTGCAACCCATTTAGTGGTTGCAGTTTTTAGATTACATTAGATTAAAGGACTTCTAGTGTAACTTCTATATTGTCTCGTGTTGCTTTTGAGTAGGGACAGACTTGGTGTGCTTTTTCGACAAGGTCTTGTAGTTGCGCTCTTTCGATACCCGTCCCTTTTACTTCAAGTTTGACGGCAAGCTTAAAGCCTTGGTCAACGTCATCTTTTTGTAAACTGACGTTCGCTGTTACTTCGGAGTCGAATTTAACTTTCTCTTTTCCAGCAACCAATTGAAGCGCACCGTCAAAACATGCTGCGTAACCAGCCGCGAAAAGTTGTTCAGGGTTTGTTGCATTCTTCAGTTCCTTCGCTCTCGGTGTGCCTGGCATCGCAGTGTCGAAACTCACGAGACCGTCTGATGATGCTACGTGTCCTTCACGTCCACCTTTTGCAGTTGCGGTTGATGTAAATAGTGTTTCTGACATATGATCACTTCTCCTTGTTTATATTTACTGTCACTATCTATTGTTTACCCAGTTGAAATGCAATTAAGCATATAAATCAAATCTTTAAGAAAAAACAATGAAGAAAAAGCATTTGACACACAAGCTTCACACGAACTTCAAACTTCTTAAGTAATATTCATAATACTGTGTCTGAAATTTATGTTAAATGATAAGGATGCTTGATGTACAAGCACGAGAAAATTATTTTAAGTAAGCGGTGTCATCTATTTTGAGAGTTAACGACTAGGTTAATTCACCGTGTAATTAAGATTTTATCATTGGATTTCAGCTCTGTATAAGAAGGAAGAGAGGGGAGTTTAAAAAGTGAAAAAACAATTTACTTTTGTCATATTTACATTTTTATTAACATTTGCAATGGCTTTTCCGCAAGTATCTGCGCAAGTTGCAGATGGCACGCAGTCACTTAACTATCAAGTGAATCAGCCGGACAGTAACTCGGCCTCTATCGCCAATGACTATTTTGTCAAGCCAGCGAAAGTAACAACGAAGAATGGTACGTCAACCGTACAAATTACATTGAAGAACAGTGCATGGATTACGAAATTTGCACCTCCAGGCGGCGCAACTGTCATTAGTGAAGACAAAGTAGCTGATACACGAGTGGTTCAATTTACAGTGAAAGATTTAACGCAACCTGTGAAGGTAGCAATGAAAATTGATGTTGACGATATAAACTATCATCATGATTATACGGTTGCAATGGTTTTTGATGCAGCAGCGTCAAGTACACCACCAGCAACAGACGGAAAGACTAAGACAGATGACAAATCACCAACGGATACAGGTTCAGCTGGTGGAGAAGTACCGAATCCACAAACAAGTGATACAACACCTTATTTGGTTATATTAGCGTTAATGGGTTCAGCCTTTTTACTATTCCGTACTAAATTTCAAACAAAGCAGGGGGAACAATAAAAATGATAAACAAGCTAAAATCGAGTGCAGCAAAAGTTGTTGTTGCTTCCTTACTCGTAGCATCTTTATTAACACCTGCCTTTTCAGGAGCCGCATCTGCAGCAGTGGTAGAGGGTAAAACGGTTTCATTCCAAACATTAAAGACAGGGATGACCGAAGAACAGCGCGGCATTAAAGATCACCTAGTTTCAGAAGGTATCGTCACAGGAAAAAAAGGTGAAACAAAAGGACATCTAACAGTTTTAGCCAAATCTGCACCGATGATTGCTGGTATGCAAACAAAACAAAATGGCGTATTTGTTGATGCAGCTGAAGTTAAACATGAAAACGGTACGATAACGTATAGTTTCCGAGTTGTAGAAGGAAAAGCACTTGAAAGTAAACTTCATGTGGTTGTTCCATCAGCAAATATGGACAAGTGGTATGAATATGACCTAGTAATGGGTGAGTTACCTACTGAGAAAGCTTCAGTGAAAGTTTATAAAGATGGTACCACTGAAGAATCAACAATGAAAAATTATGTAGAGCCGAATGTTAGCATTACAAATAACGGTACTAAAAATTTTGCAACAATGACAATTAAAAAAGGTCAAGAAAAATACATTCATGATTTCCATACTGCAGGAAAAAAAGCAACAAAGGCGGTAAAAGATGGTTTAACGACTTATACATTTGAAGTCGCGGATACGACAAAGTTAGTAAATGCAGAAATTCATGTAATTGTTAACGAGCCAGCTCTTGGTGTGAATTATGATGAAAAACACAAAGTTCAATTTGGATTTAACTCAAATCCATTTAAAGATATTGATAAGGATGGAAATAAAGCAGCAATTTTAGCACTTTATAACAAAGGGATCGTCGTTGGTGCTGATAAATTTAATCCAACTCAAGATCTTACACGCTCTCAATTTGCATTGATGGTTGCACGAGCATTAGATTTAACACCGACGAAGTCAGCAGGATTTCAGGACATTGTGAATATGTCAGATAAAGAACGATTAAATGCAATCAACGCTCTTGCTGAGGTAGGAATTGTTAAAACAGGGAAAAAATTTAATCCAAATAACACATTAACACGTCAACAAGGTGCTTTAATGCTTTACCGTGCAGTTAAATATGTTACTGAAGAAGAAATGACATTTAAAGATACGAGTCTTCCTTTCTACGCAGATCGTGCAATAGTAACTGATCCTGAAGCACAAGAAGCATTTACATTTTTGTATGAAGCTGAGATTATGACAGGTTCAAGAGCAGCAGACGGAAAAGTATCTATTAATGCAAACAGTTCATTGAAACGTACTCAAATGGCTAAAATCTTAAATGGTTCACTTAATTTAATGGAAAAGTAATAACAAAAAAACTTCCTCTCTCATAGTTGAATTGTGAGAGGAAGTTACTCTTGTTTTAGGTAAGATATAAAAAGAAGAAACGAAGGAAGTGTGCGTGAGACATGAAGAGAATAATCGAGAAAACCATGCTCATTTTAATCGTTGTAACGTTGCTTCCCCTTCAATTTATTGGGTCAATTGCCAAAGCAGAAGAACACATTAAGAATGGTAACTATGGAGTTGAGCTACATTTTTTCTTAACTGAAAATGATACACAAGAAAACGTTTTTGATAGCCATGCAAAATTAGTAGTCAAAGACCAACGATATACGTTGTTAGTGCCAATGATCACTGATGCAATGATCATGACACTGAATGCAAAGCAACAAGATGAAAGTATCTCGATTGAACTTAATGGAGATGAAAACATAGCGCAGTTTAAACTCAATCGTATACAAGGAAAAATTAGGGTTGAAGGAACTGCAAAGTCTACGGTAGATGGAGAGGTCGTATCCTTTACGCAGGAATTCAACATGGCGTCAGAATCGTTGCCGAAAGAAGAACCTGAGGTGGAGCAACCAGATCCAGAACCGAAGCCAGAACCTGAAAAACCAGAAGTTCCAGCCCCACCAGTTGTTGAAGATGAGGAACAGCTAGAACCAGAAACTGAAAATCCACTCGCATATAAAGAGATTAACTATATATTATTGACAGATGGAAAAAAAGAGCCGTCAATTATGAATACATATGTCAATCCTGTGATGAAAATTAAGAAGAAAAAGGACGGCTATGATGCACAAATGGAGATTTTAAAGTCTTCATGGATTACTGGGTTAAAGATTGAACAGAACGGTAAGATGGTCAAGCCTAAAGAAATATCACTTGTCGAGAATAAACGCATCATTCAATTTGACGTGAAGGATTTACATAAGAAAATTCGTCTTTGGGTGAAAGTAGAGATCCCAGAGATTTCTTATGCGCATGAATATTTTGTAGACTTGTTGTTTGATCCAGAACAAGCAAACGGTTTTGAAGGTCCTGGAAAAGTTGAGGAACCGGAAAAGGATCCAATTAAAAAACGAGTTCAACCAACTTCTAACCAACTGCAAAGTACAGGCGTAAAGACCCCATCCAAGCCATTAAAATTACCATCGTTGCCTCAACAAAAGGCTCCGATAAGCCAGACAATCTCAAAACCAGCAGTTGTTACGGCTGACGAACAGTTGGCCTTTGACCGCACGTTAGATGATATGTCAGAAGACGAGAAGATAACTGATAAAGAGGCAGGGCATGAACGCGAAGTGACACAGCCAGTAAATCAGGTCAATCAAGAGACAACCCCTTTCGATAAAGTGAAAATTGGCGTGCTCGTTAGTTTAATCCTCCTATCAGGCGTTTTATTAATCCGTCGTTTTAAAAATCGAAAAATAGACAGCGCGAGTGGAGAGTGAAAAAATGCAGAAAAAGTGGAAACGATTTACGGTATACTTAGGCCTCCTCGCATTATTCTCAATTGCTGGATGCAGCAGTGATGACGCTAAAGAAGTAAAAGAAGTCGATGCATCAGAGCAAAAAGTAGAAGGAGAATTAGCTGAACAACGCGTGATTGCGGGAACAGTTGTCATTGCAGAAATTCTTGAAGAATTAGACATAGATGCAATTGCAATCCCAGAAACTGAAAAAGAGCTAGCGAGCCGTTTTGACGGGCTGCCAACGATAGGAAATGCGATGCAGCCAGATATGGAAATTGTAAAATCATTAGATGCGACAGATTTTTTATCGGTGTCTACATTAGAATACGATTTAAAAGATGGTTTTGAACAATTGAATATTCCTGCGAGCTTTTTGAATTTCCAAAGTGTATCCAGCATGTTAAACGAAATTGAAATGCTTGGAGAACGTTACGATCGTTCTGAACAAGCTACAACATTAGTCACTAACTTAGAAAAGGATATGGAAGCTGTGGAAACTGTAGCAGCAGGTAAAGAAGGCCCTCGGGTACTTATATTGTTAGGCATTCCAGGAAGTTATTTAGTGGCAACTGAAAATTCTTATGCAGGCGATTTAGTAAAACGAGCAGGCGGCATTAATGTCATGGAAGGGCAAGAACCTGAGTATTTATCTTCTAATACAGAATACCTTCATGACAGTAACCCTGATATTATTTTACGTTTGTCGCATGGAATGCCAGCAGAAGTTGTTGAGATGTTCAACGAAGAATTCCAAACAAATGATGTTTGGAAACACTTCGATGCGGTGAAAAATGATAAAGTTTATGATTTGGAAGAGGAGCTTTTCGGAACAACGGCTTCCTTACAAGTACCTACAGCGCTTGGACAGCTAATGGAAATCTTCTATCGCTAATCAAGTGAATTCAGAAATAAAGGTGAAAAAGGAAGTCCTATATGACAAAAAGAATTGTGAGTTATGTTGCTGTTGTTGTACTCCTGATTATGACAATCGTATATTCGGCGACAACGGGCAGCATTCAAATGGGTTTTTTCGAGTTTTTTAGTGCCTTTTTTGAAAAAGGAAATAGTAGTATGGAAGCAATTCGAGATTTGCGTTTCCCGAGAATCATTGTGGCTTTGTTTGCGGGCGCTGCTCTTTCTGTCTCAGGTGTTTTACTTCAATCAGTCATGCGCAATCCACTTGCAGATGCAGGGATTATTGGGATATCTTCAGGTGCTGCATTCGTGCAGTTGCTCATTATCTCCTTTTTTCCAGCGCTCTTTTTTATGACACCCATCCTCGCATTTATGGGGGGCGCATTTGCTTGTTTTCTTGTTTTTTCACTTTCTTGGAAGTCAGGCTTAAGTCCTCTAAAACTTATTCTCGTTGGCATTGCAATAAACGCAATGTTCACAGGTTTAGCAGAAGCGTTTATTAGCCTTGGCGGATCATTAAATGTGTCGGCCTCTAGTGTGGTTGGTTCAAATTTAACGATGCGGACTTGGAAGGACGTATCGACAATTACAACATATGGTTCAATTGGACTCATCGCATCGTTTGCGCTTTATAGTTGGTGTAATCTACTCGTTTTACAAGATAAAACGGCGAAGAGTATCGGGTTTAATGTGGCACGTGCCAGGCTGATCATTGCAGGTGTTGCTGTTTTGTTGGCGGCGATTTCTGTTGTTGTCGCTGGTGTGATCTCGTTTGTCGGCTTACTTGTTCCGCATATTGCCCGTCGATTAGTGGGCTATGATCATAAGGTGCTCATCCCGTTTACAGCGCTTTTAGGCGCGTTCATTATTTTGCTTGCAGATACAATTGGGCGAAGTATACTGGCGCCACTTGAAATTCCTGCCTCTACGATTATGGCCATTATCGGTGGCCCGTTCTTAATATTCTTGTTACGAAAAGAGTGAGCAGCTATCGAAATAAAAGACGTGATTGTTTCACATGATCATATAAAAAATCATTTAGACGGTGTGACGACGACAATTCAAAAAGGGAAGATCACGACCATTATAGGTCCGAATGGTTGTGGAAAGTCTACTTTATTAAGTGTTTTATCGAGAAATCACCTACCAAAGTCGGGGCAGGTCTCTTTGGAAAATCGAGACTTGGTTCTCTATAAATCGAAAGAATTTGCAAAGAAATTAGCGATTGTTTATCAACAAAATGAGATCCCAAAGGATTTAACAATCGAAAAACTAGTGAGCTTTGGCCGATTGCCTCATAAAACAATGTTGCAGCGAAATCAGGTCGAAGATGAGAAGGCAATCGATTGGGCTTTGTCTGTGACCAATTTACTGGAGAAACGTCATCAAGATTTGGAAGCCTTATCAGGTGGGGAACGACAACGTGTGTGGATTGCAATGGCCCTAGCCCAACGATCTGAAATACTTTGCCTCGATGAACCAACGACCTACTTGGATATTTATTATCAAATTGAATTACTCGAGCTTATCAAAGCGTTGAATGAAGAATACGGCTTAACAATTGTGATGGTGTTACATGACATTAACCAAGCAATTCGCTATAGTGACCAAGTGATTATGATGATGGATGGACAAATTGTTGCAGAAGGACCCCCGAGAGAGGTCATTACTAAAGCGCTTATCAAAAAGGTCTACGGAGTCAATGCAATCTTTAGGGAAGACGACGAGCTCGGTCTTTATATGATGTCGATTGGCATTTAGGAGGTCATTCATTTGAAGAAACGTCTAGGCAAATTAATGCCTTTTTTATATTTGGCGGTATTTTTATATTCCGCTTTTTTGTTAGTCCAATATTTATATACGTATTATGAAGCATCAAAATCATTGAAGGAAACACAAACGATTTATGAAGCAGCACTCGAAAACACGGAGGAACAAGAGGGAACAGGCGATGAATCCAAATCTGATCTGCTATCGAAATATACCATGCGTCCTCAATTTAAAGATTTGCATGCGGTGAATGAGGACATTGTTGGTTGGATTACAGTTGAGGGAACAAAATTGAACAATCCGATCCTGCAGACGGACAATAATGAATTCTACTTAGACCGTAACTTTAAAGCTGAATCGAGTCGTGCAGGCAGTGTTTTCATGGATTACCGCAATGATGTAACGGATATGGGTCGTAATACGATCATGTATGGTCATGCGATGAAGAACGATACGATGTTTGGAAGTTTGAGGAAATTTGCTAAGCAAGACTATGCGGACGAGCATTCAGTCATATATGTAGACACGCTTTACGAAGGGTATGACATCGAAGTGTTTGCAGCTTATGAAACGACGACGGATTTTTATTATATTGAAACGAATTTTACTTCAGATGATGATTTCAAACATTATATAGATGAGGTAGAATCACGTTCGATGATTGATATGTCGACTGAAGTCGCGCCAAGTGATCAAATTGTTACACTCTCTACATGTGATAATATTTTGGATGCAACAGAGAAACGTTTCGTCGTTCAAGCAAAACTTGTGAAAAGATAATAGGTTCATATACTGATTTTCCTTAAATCATTGTTATAATGAAAGCGTGCCAAAAGTAGATAGAACTCTTTTGATACGCTTTTTTGCGTGATGCAATCAATTTCATCATAGGATTTTATTGCAGAGTAAGGGCATTTTGAAATTGACAAGATAGATAAATTTTAAAAGAAAGTAGGCATATCACATGAATAAAAAAGACATTGCTGACATTCGAAAGCACTTTAAACCAGATACGGATTTACTAAGAATTAGTGACATTTACAATGTCTATGTTCGCCAAGAGAGCAGCGAAATTTACCATGAGGAAAGCCAACCTTTTGCTTTAATGGAAAAAGAACAGCAAGATTTATTCTTTGCGAACTTTAAGAAAGTACTAGGCGGCAAACTGGGGATGAAGTTATTTGAAGTCCGTTTTGCACCGCCAGCGGAACAGCAAAATGATCATGCCCAACAACTTTTATATGCAGGACTTAACTCAACAGAAGTAGAAGATTGGAAAGCTGACATGCAAGTCATTGCCCAAAAAATGGTTGCAGATGCGCAGTATGAAAAAGATTTAGTCATTACGTTTATTCGAGGCAAGTATTATAAGGCAACAAAAAAGAATTTAGAAGAACTCGAAATGGCTGAAGGAGACGAAGCATATACGACACCGTTTATTCTTTGTAGTATGAACTACACGGAGCTTCCGAAACGTTCGCTTGTTTTTGACTTCATTGGTCGCGCATTTAAATCGAGTGAACTGGCAGACCCTGTAGTGAAGCTTGCTTCGCCAATCGGCGGCTTTTTATTCCCTTGCTTTACAGATAATGCACCAGATGTAAATCATATTTTGTATGCTGCAGGCAAGGTAAATCACCCTGATTATCAATTTATCGAAGAAGTGTTAAACGGGGAAGAGATCATGACTGCGGAGGATGACAAAGCTGTTTTTGAAGAGATTGTCAAACACGTTGTCGGAGAAGAAGTGAATGCGACAACCCTTGCGAAAGTCTACGATGAGATTAATCGGATTACGACTGTGGAAGAAGATGAGGAAGAGGACTACGTGCCAACCATCGACACGAAAGAATTGGAACGTGTACTCAAAGTGAGTGGTGTTGAAAACGTAAATGCTGAAAGAGTAGAACAAGCTTTTCAGTCTGTTGTAGAGGACGAACTGTATGAATTAAAAGCGAGTCATGTCGTACCAAATTACAATACAAAGTCGATTAAAATTAGTACAAAAGTGGCCAATATTTCACTTAGTCCACAGGATTTAAAGTATGTTAAACAGGTCAGTTTTGACGGCAAACGTTGTCTTTTAATAGAAGTCGAGGAAGACACGATGGTTGAAGGTTTTACGCTACTTGAAGAAGCATTATTTGAGTGAAGATTTTGTTTTAACAAGTAAGTGCTTTTGGCGTCAGTAGTCGCAGGAGGAA
This sequence comes from Sporosarcina sp., assembly GCA_029263945.1. Taxonomy (GTDB): domain Bacteria; phylum Bacillota; class Bacilli; order Bacillales_A; family Planococcaceae; genus Sporosarcina. The sequence continues at coordinate 9,357 of JARIDM010000171.1, read as the reverse complement.
ATAGTGATGATGAATCAAAATATAGATAAAGAAGCCTTGTTTTTAAAGGCAGTTTCAGTGGAACGGGATGAATTTAAAGAATTGTTTACGTATTTGAAACAGGACTTTGGTTATGGTGAACGTATTCCTTTTTATATTATGCAGTCCGCATTTAAAAAAGGAATCGTCCGCGCAGTTTATTTGACGGATGGTTTTCAAGTTTATGGCTATGCAATATATCAGCATGAACCTGCGCAAGATTGTGTCCATGTGTTTTATTTAGCTATTCTTTCTGACTATCGTTCGCTTGGTTTAGGTAGTACTTTACTTGCCAGGTTGAAGACCCTGTCGAATGGCAGAATACTCTTAGAAGTAGAAGATCCAGACAAGACGAAAAAAGCAGATAAAGTATCGATTAGAATACGTAGAATTAACTTTTATGAGCGAAATGGCTTTCACTTAAGCCCAGATATAAATTTGAAAAGTTTTGGGTATCCTTTACGACTTATGACACTTCAAGAACTTCCGAAAGTGGATCAGAAAGAATTTCAAAAGTATTACCAATCCCTTTACAATCGTGTTTACCAATTTCCCATTGGTAAGCTTATGGTTAAGGCCCGTTAAATTTGTCACATCAAAAAACACGTCAATAGAATTGTGGACGTGTTTTTTGCTGCTTATTTTTTGCTTTTTCTCATGATGAAACTTAAATGTCGGCCACTGTTTTTATCTTCGCGGTAGGAGAAGCCGTCAGGACTGGTAAATGTACATGTTTGATCGATTGAGATTTGTTCAGTCAGAATTCCGGCGCGTTCACACTGTGCTTTTACTATTTGTTGATTGTCGATATGGTATTTTCCTGTGTGCGTATTGTAGTGAATAAATCTATCTACATAGCCTAAGTTTTTGAATTTTAAATAGACATCTTCATCTACCTCGAACTTTTCTTGACTTAACGCAGGCCCTATTTGAACGTGAAAGTCATCAGGCCGACATTGTTCGACTGTGATCAAATGCTCGAACAGTTTCGATGTGATTTCTTTAACAGTGCCTTGCCAACCAGAATGGATGACACCCGTAATGCCCGTAACCTCATTATAAAAGATGACTGGCACACAATCTGCCGTAAAGCTACATAAGACGAGATCTGGCTCGTACGTATAAAGTGCGTCGGTGTCGTGAATTGCAGTTTCGACCTGTAAAGTACCGAGGCCTTTATCCGCACAGGTAACTTTACGGAAGTGATCAATATGCGTTTGATTGGCACAGACGAAGTGATCGAGCGGAACTTCTAACAAATGCGCAAGTTTCGTTCGATTTGAAACAATGTCAGTTGGATTTTGACAGATGTGTAGCGCCATATTATTAGCTTCGGGTAAAGTAGGGTCTTTCATTGTCGTTCCAGAAACAAATTCGTCGTTGTTCAAATAGATTCTCATTTTCATCACCTATACTTAATATAGCGTAGCGAAGAAGCGATGTATAGGCTTAGCCGGACTTCCGTTCTTCGCTTGCGTATAGGCAGTTTAACACTTCGGCGATGGCTTCTTCCCCAGCGTGAATCCAACGATTCTTATTTTCAATATGCCCGTCTTTGTCTAGCGGGGCTTGGAATTGACTAAAACCAGTTGCATCTAGTAAGGAGCTGTCATCACTATCTAGTCCAAGGTTAACAACGTGTTTGATGACAAAAGGTTTATCAAATCGAATAAAAGTATCGGCATGATCGAGTTCACCGTGTATGACTGAAAAAGGGATACGGATATAGATTGTTTCTCCACCTTCTTGACATAGGATATGGTCGAAGCATCCTTTATGATAATCCCAGTTGCCGCCAACATGATAGCGAAGTTCCCTTACACATTCACGTGCAACTCCGAAATAAGCGGTCTTTCCTTCTAGTTTTGTCTCTAACAAAAGCATAAGATTTCACTCCTTTGCTTTTAACTTGGCAAGATGAGCATAAATTATACAAAAAAAGAGGATTTAAAAACAGCTGCCTCTATTGGCAGCTGTTCATTAGTGTGTGAAATTATCGAAATAACCTTGGATAAAGACAATTGGTGTTCCTTTGTCTCCGCTTCCTGAAGTTAAATCGGATAAAGAACCGATCAAGTCAGTCAGTTTACGCGGGGTTGTTCCTTGTGCTTCATTTGAACCGACAAGGTCCTCTTCTTTGTTATCGATAAACTCGGAAATGGCTGCTTTCAGCGCATCGCCTCGTAAATCAGCGAAATTATTGTCTGCTAGGTATTTTAACTTAATTTCATTTGGTCTTCCGTCAAGCCCAGGTGTATAAGCAGGCGAGACAACGGGATCTGCAAGTTCCCAAATCTTCCCGACAGGATCTTTAAACGCACCGTCGCCGTAAACCATTACTTCAACGAGCTTACCTGTTTTTTCAAGCAGCATGCGCTGAATGTTATCTACGACAGGCTGGCAGTCGCGCGGAAATAATTTAATGCCGTCATCTGTTGATTTATTAGAGCCAAGTAGACCATACTCTTCATTATATCCACTACCGTCGTTAGATTCGGATAAAATGTCATCTAATGTATAGACTTTTTCAGCACCGTTTTCTTCTAATATGCGCTTTGTACGTTGGCGTGTGTGAATGTCGCAAGTGAGCACATTTTTTGTATAATTTAAAATGGTTTTTGGTTTTTGGGAGAAAATAATTTCACATTCTACACCGTATTCTGCTACCAAAGATTTATAATAATCGATGTAGTCAACGCCTGTAAATGTGTGTTTTTGATAGCCAAAGAGCTCACGGAATTCCGTTTCATTAAGAACGTCTGTCCATGGATTAATGCCTTTTTCATCAAGTAAGTCTAAACTAATTAACTGGTTGCCAACTTCATCAGAAGGATAGCTCAGCATAATGACGATTTTTTTTGCACCTTTCGCAATGCCACGGAGGCAGTTTGAAAAACGGTTTCGACTTAAAATTGGAAACGTAAGCCCAATTGTTTCATCTCCGAATTTTGATTGGATATCTTTTGCAATATGATCGATGGTTGCATAGTTTCCTTGTGCACGCGCAACAATCGATTCTGTTATAGAGACAATGTCTCTGTTATTAATGTCAATGCCTTCTACTTCAGAAGCTTTCAAAACGCTATCTACAACAATTTCCTCAATATTGTCCCCCTCATTAATAATAGGGCAACGAAGACCTCTTGCAACTGTTCCGACTACTCGTTCCATTATATCTCGCTCCTTTTAATAGCTCTTTATAATCGCCACGCTACTTGTAATATACACCAAATCAATGCTATAAGTAAAATTAATATAATGTATAATAGGTATAAGGGGTGATTATATGGTGATCAAATTAGATTTATATAAAGTGTTTCGTCAAGTGGGGTTAAATGAAAGTTTTTCTGCAGCAGCAAAATCCCTTTATATGACCCAACCAGCCGTGAGCCAGGCGATTAAACAGTTAGAAACAGAATTAGGGGTGCGCTTGTTTAACCGAACGCCAAAAGGAGTTTCGTTTACTCAAGAAGGCAGTCTGTTATTTGAGTATGCCAATTCTGCCATCAATTTACTACAAGTTGGGGAAGAAAAGATTTTAGAATTCAAAAACTTAACAGCGGGCGAATTGAAAATCGGCGTAGGCGATACGATTTCCCGGTATTTTCTACTCCCTTATTTAGAAGACTTCCATAAACGTTACCCAAGTTTAACGGTAAAAATTATCAACGGGACAACGTTTGAACTTTGTGAAATCTTAAAAACAGGTGACGTTGATATCGTTATTTGTAATTTCCCGCTTGAAGATCCTGCTTTAGAATTACGTCCATGCATCCGGGTCCAAGACGTCTTTGTTTGTGGGCAAAAGTATAAGAAGATTTTAACGAAGCCGCTTAGCTTCCAAGAATTGATTAAATTTCCTTTAATATTTTTGGAAGAAAATTCAAACTCAAGAAAATATGTCGAAGACTTTATGTTGTCAAAAGGTATTCAAATTGCGCCTGAATTTGAGTTAGGTTCTCATGATTTATTATTAGAATTCGCTAAAATAAATATGGGCATTGCCTGCGTGACAAAAGAGTTTTCACAGGATTATCTCTCGACGGGTGCGCTCACTGAAATTCAGTTAGAAGAAGAAATTCCAGAAAGAGAAATTGGTGTTTGCTATTTAAAAACCGTTCCGCTATCGCGCGCCGCGAAAAGGTTTGTAGACATTGTCGAACAGCAGTAACGCTAAAACACCCCAAAAGACGATGGGGTAGCTTAGCGTTACTGTTTTTTTAGTAATAAATACATAAAGTAAGGCGCACCGATTAGTGCGGTCATAATGCCGGCCGGTAAACCATCAGGTTGAATGACGTTACGTCCAATTGTATCCGCGAGAAGGAGCAACCATCCGCCGAGTAGTATCGCAAGAGGGAGGTACAATTGGTGTCTTGGTCCAATTAACGCCTTAGCAATATGCGGTGCCATTAGGCCGATAAAGGCAATCCCACCTGTCACAGAAACTGCTGAAGCAGCGAGTGCGACAGCTGTTAAGAGTAAAAGGATCCGTTCTTTCTCAATTGATACACCAACCCCAATTGCAACAGACTCGCTAAGTCCAAGGAGATTTAGACGATGGGCTTTGTAAAGCGTAAAAGGAATGAGAATGATAAGCCAAGGAAGAAGTGCCCAGATAAAAGGCCAATCTGCTCCCCAAATGTTACCTGCCAACCATTTAACGACAAAATCTACTTTTGAACGTTCGGCTGAGGAAATTAAAACAATCATTAATCCTGAAAGTGCCATCGAAAATCCAATCCCGACAAGAATCAACTTTGTCGGGTGAAGTCCTGTTTGTTTTGAGTATGCAAACGCATAAATAAAGGCAGCGGTAAGTAAGGCACCACCAAAAGCAATTACGGGAAGTAAATAGATGAATAGACCAGCTTGAACTGGCACAAATAAAAAGAACAAAGCAACAGCCGCCCCAGCACCTGCATTGATGCCAATGATTCCTGGATCCGCTAAATCATTTCGTGTGACACCTTGTAAGATCGCACCAGACAGAGCAAGAGCCATTCCAGCCAGAACCGTAATCAGAATGCGCGGCAAACGAATAGAGAATAAGATGAATTCGTCTTTAAATGTGCCTTGTCCAAATAATGTTGGGATTAATTGTCCGTATGAAACGGTGGAATAACCTACCCCTATACCAATAAACGCAGTTGCAACAAGTAAGAAAATTAAACCAAAGAATAATATTTTTTGCCTTTTCAATAAAGAGGAGCGAATCACGAGAATTCATGACCTCCTTTACGCACAATCAATAGAAAGAAAGGCAACCCAATGATTGCAACGATTGCCGCAACGGGTGTCTCGAATGGCGCATTAAGCGTACGGCCTAACGTGTCCGCAAAAAGCATGAATATAGCGCCTACAATTGCGGACATAGGAATAATATAGCGATAATCAGTTCCTGTAATATAACGCACGATATGGGGAACCATAAGTCCAATGAATGCCATATTTCCAGCAAGAGCAACAGAAGCACCTGCAAGAAGTGTAATAATCATAAAAAGCATGATTTTAATTTGTATGGTTTTTTGTCCTAATCCAACTGCTGTTTCTTCGCTTAAGCTAAGAATGGTCAGTTGTCTAGAAAGCATCAGTGCAATCAGGAGACCAATTGAAATAAAAGGGACAATCATTTGGAGTTGTCCCCAAGTCGTTCCAATTAAACCGCCAGCGGTCCACATAGATATGTCTTTTGAAACTTTAAAATAAAGCCCGATTCCTTCTGCTATCGCAAATAGAAAGGCAGAAACAGCCGCCCCTGCAAGGACAATTCGCATGGGAGAGAATCCACCCCTTCTCATCGCTCCTAATCCAAATACCATTCCAGCACCGACTGCAGCGCCAATAAAACAGGCAATCATAATGCCGTAGTAATTAACAAGCGGAAAGAAAGCAAGTATCATGGCCAAAGATGCATTAGCGCCAGCAGTCAAGCCAAGTAAACCTGGATCGGCCAGTGGGTTTCTTGTCATACCTTGCATCATCGCCCCGGAAACGGAAAGAGCAGCTCCAACAAATATGGCCGCGATTTCACGGGGCAAACGTATGTCACGAATAATTGAGATGTGATCCCCCGTTGTTGATGAAGTTAACGCAAGCCAAATATCTTGCAGCGTGATATTTGCAGCACCAAAAACAATTGCGACAATAAACATGCCAAATAGGATTGCCAATCCAGCAAGTAATTTAAAGAGGAAAGCCATTGCGCTTAAGTTTTTAATCAATTTGCGTCACCAAACTTTTCTTTATGGTAATGAGACATTTACCATGTCCCATTTATTTACCCATAAAACAATCAATTAGATAGTCCAACTGAAAGTCTAATGTCATCGCATCATTAAAATAAAACTCTTTTGCGTTGACTTCAAAGACGTTGCCATTTTTAACAGCTGGGATGTTTTGGTAAGTATCCGTTTTCTGGAATGAATTATCTGCATCGGAATCTTTACTGAAAATCATATAATCCCCCGCGAATTCTGGTAAAACCTCTAATGATAATGCATAATAGCCATCACTTAATGCCATTTCTTTAACTTTTTCTGGCATTTTCAACTTCATTTCTTGATAGATAATTTCAGTCCCACGTCCCCAGTTATCACCGAAGACATATATTTGTTTATCAAAGTTTTCAATGACAGAGACAGTTGTATCTTCTCCGATTTCTTTTTTAATTTCTTCCCCAGCAGTTTGTGCACGCTCTTTAAAGTCTTTCACCCAAGTACGCGCTTCCTGTTCTTTATTGAGTAGTTTACCAATCTCAATATGCTGTGTTAAGTAGTCAACTTGACCGTAAGTAAATGTTACCGTTGGCGCAATTTCTTTTAATTTATCAATATTATTAATCGTGGATAGGCCAATAATTAAATCAGGCTCTAATTCAATAATCTTTTCTAAACTTTCATCTGATACTTCTTCAACATTTGCAAGTATCTGGTCAAATCTGGGATTCATCTTTGACCAGGAATCGACACCGACCAAGTCGACATTTAGTGCCATAACATTCCCTGCAAAACTAGAAAGGACAACCACACGTTCTGGTTTGGCTGGAACCTCTACGGGTCCGTTTTCAGATTCATAGGTAATCATTTCGGGTGTATTCTCAGTAGTTATATTTGTTGACTTGTTACTACAAGCCCCAATTATTAAGACAAGTAAAAGTAAGGGTAGTATGTATCGTTTTTTCATTTAATAGGCTCCTTTAGTAAGTTATAGGTCAAGCACATAGGCTTTTTTGTTCGGGGATCCCGTCCAATTTCCGCGTCAATGTGAAAAACTTCTTTTAAGACTGTTTTGGTGATTACTTCTTCACAATGCCCAGCCTTTACAATTTGCCCATCTTTTAATGCGACAATATAATCGGCAAAACGTGCGGCGTGATTCAAGTCATGAAGCACCATGACGATGGTACGTTCTTGTTCGACATTTAGTTTCTGCAATAATTCTAAAACTTCGAGTTGGTGGGCCATATCCAAATAAGTTGTTGGCTCATCAAGGAAGATCATCGGCGTTTCCTGAGCAAGTGCCATTGCAATCCAGACGCGTTGCCGCTGACCACCAGACAATTCATCTACTGGTCTGAACCTAAACCGATTGATATCAGTTACATGTAGCGCCCAGTCAATGACTTCATAATCCTTTTTTGTGAGACGCCCAAATCCTTTTTGGTAGGGAAATCGGCCATAAGATACGAGTTCACCTACAGTTAACCCGCTAGCGCTTTCAGGTGTTTGAGGAAGAATTGCAATTTTCTGTGCCAATGACTTTGTGTTTTGACGAGCGATATTCTCGCCGTCTAAAATAATAACGCCAGATTGTTGGGGAATAATGCGTGTCATTGTTTTTAAAAGTGTAGATTTACCACAACCGTTGGATCCTATAATTGCTGTGATCTTCTTGTCGGGAATCTCTACGCTTAAGTTTTTAACAATTAACCGCTCACCATAGCTGATATTTAAGTCATCTGTGTATAGGCGAACCATTTATGAGCCTCCTTATTTATATATATTAATTGATAATGATTATCAATCTCATTACAATGAATACTATAAGTTTAGATGATTTTATTGTCAACAAAAATATAAGGGGATGAATAGATATGAAAGAGCATGAACTATTTGATATCACAATTATTGGCGGAGGGCCTGCGGGGCTTTACGCTGCTTTCTACAGCGGATTAAGGGAAATGAAAACAAAAATTATTGAATATCAACCCCATTTAGGTGGGAAAGTTCATGTTTATCCTGAAAAGATGATTTGGGATATAGGTGGGCTGCCTCCTATTTCCGGTGGAGATTTAATTGAGCAGTTGATCGACCAAGGGTTAACTTTCGATCCAGAAGTTGTTTTAAACGAGCAAGTTGAATCAATTACACGAGATGAGCAAGCGGTATTTGTATTACAAACTGCGTCAGGACAAATACACTATTCAAAGACAGTCATTGTAGCGGTTGGTGGAGGTATTTTAAATCCGCAAAAACTTAAAATTGAAGGGGCAGAACGATTTGAAGTGTCTAATTTAAATTACACCGTAAAATCGTTACAGCATTTTAAAGGAAAAACCGTCATCATTTCAGGCGGGGGAAACTCAGCCATCGATTGGGCAAATGAGCTAGAACCAATCGCCAAAAAAGTGTATATCAGTTATAGAAAAGACGAGTTAGGAGGACATGAAGCACAAGTGGCGCAACTAGTCCATAGCACAGCAACTTGTTTTTTGAATTCGACGATTACCAAACTTATCGCCTGTGTAAATCATGAAAGGATTGAATTTGTAGAATTAACAAATCATACAACTGGGGATATAGAAAAAGTAGAAATCGACGAAGTCATTATTAACCATGGCTATCTGCGGGATACTGCGCTTATTGAAAATAGTACAGTGTCTATTACGACTGTTGATGATTATTTTATTGCAGGCAATGCGAAAAGTGAAACATCTCTAGAAGGTCTATATGCCGCTGGAGACATACTAAAATTCGAGGGCAAATTAAATTTGATTGCAGGCACTTTTCAAGATGCGGCAAATGCAGTAAACAGCGCAAAGTTATTTTTAGAACCACATGCAAATAAAGACGGTATGGTCTCTTCCCATAATGAACGCTTCAAAACACGTAACCGAGCAATAGTGCAACAACTAAAAGGATAGCCGACTGCTATTGCATCACGATGTTGATAAAGTTGAAGAGGTAGATTGAAAACAGTACAATGGCTTGTGGTAGTTGGAAGAACATAAGCATAGAAAACAACAATCGGAAAGTTTTTTATTAATTTTCCAACAGTAGATGGAGGCAGTAATATGTGGTTAAACCAATATATAAGTTCGTCGGGTTTATGCTCAAG
>JARIDM010000155.1 GCA_029263945.1 Sporosarcina sp. | reverse complement strand
AGCATCGTGGATCGTTCTTTTTCAAGCGCATCCCATAAAGAGGTTTCAGTTTTCACGTCAAGCGCACTTGTACTATCATCTAGTATTAAGATGGACGGCATACGCACCAATGCCCGCGCAATGGATAACCTTTGTTTTTGGCCACCCGATAAGTTGACCCCTTTTTGGCCTACCCGTGTGTCATACTTCCTCGGAAAAAGATCAATCGATTCGTGAATTTGCGCTTTCTTAGCAGCTGCTTCAAGTTCATCCTCAGACGCGCTCGAATCTCCCCAAGATAAGTTTTCCATAATAGAGCCTGTGAAGAGAATAGACTGCTGCGGAACGAGCCCAATCGTATCGCGCAATTCTTTCAACGACCACTCATTTACTTCTTTTCCCCCTACGAAAATTTGACCCTTTGAGGCGTCGAATAATCTCGGAATTAAATTTAATAAGGTTGACTTTCCAGCGCCTGTTGCACCCATGATGGCTAGTTTATCGCCTGGTGGTACATGAAAGGACACTCCGTCAAGAATTGGTTTTTCTTGACCAGGATAGTTGAACGACACGTTTTCGAACCTTAAATCCCCCACGAGTTGGTCAAGTGGATTTGTATTTGCTTCTTCTCTATTCGGCTCTTTGTTTGCATCAAGCACTTCTTCCATTCTTTCAGCAGAAGCGCTCGCACGTGAGAAAGCGACAATAATAAAGGCAAACATTGAAAAAGCACCTGTCATGCGCATCGCATAGTTGACAACAGCGACGAGTTCTCCGACTTTTGCATTTCCTGCTTGCACTTCAACCGCTCCAAACCAAAGCACAGCCATTAGACTAAGGTTCATAATGAGTAATAAAACGGGTAAAATAAGTTCCATTAAACGCATCGCGCGAACCGTGTCTCTTCTAAGGAAATCAGCCACCTTTGAAAAACGTGTTGCTTCATATGCGCCCCTTAAATAGGACTTAATAAGCCGAACAGCTTGTAAATTCTCTTGAATAATACGGTTCACACCATCTAATCTTTTTTGAATCAGTGAAAATAAATTCACGCCTTTTCTTGCCATCAAAAAGAGAAACACGAGTAAAATCGGTGCCCCTATAACTAAATAAAAGGCTAACTTAGCATTCACAATAAAAGCCATCACCAAACTACCAATCACAAGCAAAGGTGCACGCAACATAATACGCAAACCCATAAATAACACCTGTTGCACCATCGTTACGTCACTCGTTAAGCGCGTAATTAACCCTGCCGTTGGAAAACGTAAAAAGGTGGCCATTGAAAAGGCCTGCACTTGACTAAATAACGCTTTCCTCAAATCAAAAGCAAAACCTTGCGCAGCATGTGCTGCAAAATAAGAGTTAATGACTCCTGAGAACAACGCAACAAAGGAGAGAAATAACATCGCACCTCCCCAGGTTAAAATGACCTGCCTATCCCCCAAAAGAATTCCCTCGTCAATAATCTTCGCAATCAAAAGGGGTTGGATTAACTCTACACTTAACTCTAGTAACATTAACCCTAACGCTATGAAAATCGGCCATTTATATGGCTTTGCATAAGAAAATACAGCTTTCATTTATATCATGACCCCCAAAACTCTTTCGTCTACCGAATTATTTTATGAATATTCTCATTATGCCATAATAGGAAGGGCTCTGTATACATAAAGAGACTATTACAACAGTTTATTCTGAATCCTTAATTTATTCAGATCAAAGGAAAGAAACCGCTAATGCAATCATTAGCGGTCCCTGACCTCGTTTATTCAGGCTGATTTGTATTTATTTTACTCCCTGCTACTGAAATCCACGTGACGCCACTCAACATAACAATGGCCCCTATAAGCTGCCAAATTCCTAATGATTGGCCAAACCAAATTACGGAAACGACCATGGCCGTGAGTGGCTCAAAACTCGATAAAATACTGGCTTCAATCGCTGAGATATATTTCATGCTTCCTAGAAATAGTGTGAATGCGGCTGTACCGATCACAATGACGCATAATAACATCAGCGAAGCTTGCAAATCACCCAGTAGATAAAATTGCTTAATGACTGAGATGAGATTAAAAACAAGTAAGGTGAGTCCACCGATTACCATGGCCCAGCCAACTGGGACAAGCACGCCCCACTCCGCCAACAAACGAGCTGGATAAAGCGTGTAAAATGAAAAGGAAAGTCCAAGCGCAACGCCCCACATCACAGCCACCGGACTCATTTCAAACCCGGCGAGCGAACCGTTTGTAAGCAGAAGAAACAAGCCGCCCAACGTCACAATCATACCGACTATTTGCGCAAGTGGCGGCATTTTTCGGTACATCACAGAAATGAAAATAATAATATAAATTGGTGCTAAAAACTGAAATAATGTTGCAATCACGGCGTTACTCGTATCAATTGCAGCGACAAAAGAAAACTGCACGCCGAGCATTCCAACAACTCCAAAGATCAGCAGTTGTCGTGACCAGACTTTTTGACGCCACGGTAAATCAATTCGCTTTCCTTGGATTTTTAACACCGATAATAAAAGTGCGCCAGCTAGAAGAAGACGAATTGTCAGTATAAAGGAAGCAGACATTTCCGTATTTCGTAATAGCCACTCGATCATGGGCCCTGTTGCACCCCAAAGTATAGCACCCGTCACAATCATGAAGATTCCTTTTAAACGATTCATTTCCTCTCCTCCTTCGCTTTTTAACGTCTCAAGATTTCATATTATTGCGATATTAAAGGTAATTCCTTCCCTTTCACTATATAAAGATAGTACAATAAATCCAGAGAGGTGTGATTGTATGACATCAATATATGACCAATTTAAAATGGATTTACCTAATATAATGTTAAATTTAGAACAATTTTATATGGTCACACATATTAACAACAATGGGTCCATCACGTATACAAATAAAAAATTTTTACAGACAAGTAAATGGACACCTAAACGAGTCCTCGGAAAAACGTTTTGGCAAATGTTCCCCGATACAGAAGAAGGACAAAACAAAGCGCATGCCATTTGGAGTGATTTAGAAAATGGACATCCCTGGTCAGGTACCGCTGAAAAAATAACACGCTATGGCGATCCGTACTTCGTTAACCTAACGGCGATTCCAATCATCCATTCGAGTACGATACTTAACTCTGTCTTCTTGTTTGAACAGGACATTACAGAAGCGATTATACTGCGCGACCAGTTACAAGAAGTTGCATTCTTCGATTATGAAACCGGACTCATGAGTCGACATAATTTAGAAACGACAGTCAACGAACTGATTGAGAAAAAAGAGCACTTCAAACTTGTCTATTTACAGATTGACCGTTTTTATAAACTCATCGATGTACACTCAAGAGAATCGCGCGTTGAAATCATTAAATCTTTCGCCAGTAGACTTAAACGTTTTTTCCAAAACAGTCAAATTGCGCGGATTAGTGTAGATGAATTTGTGATTATTACACAATTCGGCGATTGGTTTATCGAAGGTTTTGTTGATTTTCTAAACCAACATCCGATTTACAGTGATCATACGGCACTGCCATTGTCTATTAGCGGTGGTATCACGCGTTACCCAGAAGATCAGGGTTCTTACAAACACTTGTTACAAGCGGCTTTTCTCGCGATGAAACAAGTAAGCAAAAAAGGCGGCGGGAAAATTGAATCCCTGTCTTCTGACTTTCACAAGACCTTAAATCGAAAATCTATGATCGATGAGAAATTACCTAATGCCTTAACGAACAACAAATTACAAGTTGTTTACCAGCCACAATTTGATTGTAAATCAGGTAAGGCAACCCTATATGAAGCACTCATCAGGTGGCATGACCAGGAACTTGGGGAAATTACGCCAGATGAACTGATCCCGATTGCAGAGAACAATGGCTTGATACACGAAATTGGTGCATTTGTTCTTAATGATGCGGCTCAGTTAGCAGCTCAATTTAAAACAGCAGGGCATCCCATTAAAATCGCAGTGAATACTTCTGTACGGGAATTTAGTAATCCACAGTTAAAAGATAAGATCATGGACATACTGCAGGCCGCGTCTTGCCCACCTTCATCTATCCAACTTGAAATAACCGAAAAATTCGCATTCAAAGCGGAAGAAGAACACTCTGTTTCCGCTCAAATGAACGAATTACAAAAAGAGGGCATTCAGTTCACCCTCGATGATTTCGGTACAGGCTATGCATCCTTTCGATATATGCAATCTTTGCCTATTTCTAAAATAAAAATAGACAAGTTTTTCATCACATCCATCACAACACACAAGCAAACACAAAAACTTGTAGAAGGTATTATTCAATTCGCTAAGTCAATGGAATTGTCCGTAATTGCAGAAGGCGTTGAAACTGAAGAACAGCTCACGCTATTAAAAGAGATGGGCGTTGACGCAGTTCAAGGCTACTACACAGGGATTCCTGTAACAGCAAATCAAATCGAAATGACTTAAATTTAAAACGGAGTGTGCCTTATGTTTCCATAAGGACGCCCCGTTTTTTCTGGATGATTCATCTATTTTCACCTTAACATTTACAGCACAGCCCCGTCTACTTCCAAGATTACATTCCGGGATTTATTCTTCAGCTAATACTTCAATACATGTATAAACTGCTGCTTTCAAGTCCTCGTGTGACCAACTGGGCATACGACCGCCTTGTTGCACCGCCAGCTCATGTGAGGCAGGGATATGAATAAACCCTGCCTTCATTTCAGGACGCTCCTCGGCGGCAAATTGAAGTGCACGATACATAATATGATTACATAAATAAGCCCCCGCAGTATTTGAAATTTTTGCAGGTAACCCGATCTCATTTAACTTTTCCACCATTGCACGCACTGGCAATGTCGTAAAGTAACCATCTGGACCGCCTTCTATAATCGGCTCATCAACAGGTTGATAACCCCTGTTATCTGCAGGTCCATCATTGATATTAATCGCAATGCGCTCTGGCGTTATTTGCGACCTTCCCCCTGCCAGTCCTAACGACAGTACTGCGTCAGGAGACTTCTCTTTAATATGTGCGATGAATATATCTCCTGTCTGGTTAAACTCAACAGGCAAAATCTCACTATGAACTTTGTAATTGCCAATTTCTACGCCATGTAGTTCCTGCGCAATTTTCATCGTTGGATTTAACGGATGCTTTAAAAACGGTTCAAATCCTGTTAACAATAACTTCTTCATCAGATCGCCCCTTTGCCTTCATCTATTCCTTCCATCTTAGCAGAATACCCACTATAAAAAAACCGTTGCCACGTGGAAGTATCTTCACGTAGCAACGGTTTATTATGCTTCTATTGGCTCTTTTGAATGTCTTCTTGTGAAAAGTAACGCAAAATACCCAAATGTGATTGCCAAACATACAGCCATAAAGCCCAATAAAATACCGTTGTTCATCCATAAGAATGCGATATCCCCTGTAGAAATAGCTGCTTTAAAAGCTGATACTGAATACGTCATCGGTAACAGTACATTAAAGATTTGTAACGGTGCTGGGATTAGTTCGAGTGGGAAAGTCCCTGCGCTCGTTGTTAATTGAAGAATTAAAATGAGAATCGCGACAAATCGACCTGTGTCTCCCATAATTGACACGAGCATTTGAACAATCGCAATAAATGTGTAACTCGTAATAATGGCTGTTAGGATGAACAGCGGTGTGTTGATTGTTTCCATACCGAGTCCAAACTTAATGACAGCTACCGCAATCAATGCTTGTAATAAACCTGTAATCGCAAGTACAGTCACCTTACTTGAGAACCAAGCAAATGCACCTGTTGGTTTGACTGCTGGTTGCACAAGTGGGAATACAATCGACAACAATAACGCACCGACAAACAAACCAAGAGATAAGAAATAAGGTGCAAAACCTGTTCCGTAGTTTGGAACGAGGTTAATCCCTTCATCTTTCACTTCAACTGGCGATGCGGCCATGTCATACGTTTTGTCAGTTGGCTTCACTTCATTTGCTTCCTCATTCGCTTCCCCTAACTTCTCTTGAAGCGTCTGCAACCCTTCATCCAGTTCTACCGTACCATCAGCTAATGTCGTTGACCCATCGGCGAGTTCACGTGATTTAGAGGCAAGTGTGCCTGTGCCTGAACGAAGTGTGTCCGTTCCTTCTGTCAAAGATGTAAGCCCAGATGCAAGTTGTGTAGATCCTTCTTTCGCCGCAGTAACGCCTTCCGACAGCGTTTGAATGCCTACAGCAAGTTCACCGTTTCCGCTTGCGAGTGCAGTCGCCCCTTCGCGTAAAGCGCCAGAAGAACCGTTCAATTCTTTAAGACCCGCAAGTGCCTGATTGTGCGCACCCGCTAGCTGGGTAGAGGCGCCACTTAATCCTGCTGTCCCTTCCGATAAGGCAGTCGTACCTCCAGATAACTGTTGTAAGCCACCAGATAACTCAGCACTTCCCGCTTTCAATTGCCCAAGTGCACCCGTTAGCGCAGCTTGTTGCTCAGGGGGCAATGCTGCTAATAACGGTGTGAGTTGTGCAGCTAACCCTTCAATTCCTTCATTTAACTGAGCTGCACCAGTTGCTAATTGACCAGTCGCACCATTTAACGCTTTGGCTTTCCCGTTCAAAGTGCCAACTGCCTGATTAAATTCCTTTTCTTTCTGTCCAATTTGGCTATAGCTCTCTGACAATTGACCTACCGCATTTGTGTACTGCATGAGGCCGGCTTTTAAATCATTTGCTCCTTGAGAAGCACTGTTAGCCCCCGTGAGTAATTGAGTGGAGCCTGCGGATAATTCGTTCAATCCTGCAGTTAAATCACGCGCACCTGTAGCGGCTGTTTCCGCACCCCGTGCAAGTTCTTGTGTGCCATCTGCAAGCGTTACTGTGCTGCCTGCAAGTGTTTCTAAATAACCTTTCAAATCATCTGCACCTTCGACGATTTTAGTAGAACCATCATGTAGCTCAATAACACCATCTGCTGCTTCTCCAAAACCATCGCCCATTTTAGCGATTGAATCAAAGAGCTCTTCTGCATAAGTAGAGGCCACTTTTCCATTTACTTCCGCACGAATACGGTCCATTGCCGTTTCACCTATTTGTGCGGATAAAAAGTTGAATCCTTCATTCGGTTTATAAAGAATCGTTAACTTTTCAGGATTATCATCTAATAAGGTTGTCGCATGTTCAGAAAAATTTTCTGGAATTTCAATAACGACGTAATAGTCTTGATTTTTAAGTCCTTTTTCTGCCTCTTCCGCCGACACTTCAATAAATTTAAACGTCTGGTCCTCTATAAGGGTTTCTGATAATTCTTCGCCTAGTTTTAGTTGCTCACCCTCATTTTCGGCACCTTCGTCTAAGTTCAAGATGGCCACAGGTAAATCGTCCATGTGATCATAAGGGTCCCAAAACGCCCACAAAAACATTCCTGCATATAACACAGGGATAAACAAAATTGCAATCATTGGGACAATCATCTTTCTCGTTTTTAAGAGTTGTAACCATTCTGCTTTTATCATTGATTTTTTCATCTATTTCTCTCCTTGTAAACTGACTGACCACTTATCTCAATTGGTCAATTCATTCTAAAAAAATATGTTTCTTAACCGGTTTTATTGCTGTACCATCACAACATATCGTCAGGTTGAACCATTTACGAACAATATGTTGTGTCGTTGTCGCGGAATAAGGTCATTATGACATTGACTCAACTAAGAGACTTTTAAAAATGGTCTCACTTAATAACGCTGCGATTCGTTCTTCATCCAGTTCAGTATCGTGCGTTTTTCCCCAATCAACGATGAGAGCCATGTATGATTTAAATAATAAATACGCGACAAGCTCTGTATCACAAGCTTTTACCTCTCCGTTCTCGATTGCTTTCATAATCTTCCCTTCGATATAAGCGACGATTTCTAGTTCAATTGTATGCAGTACTTCGGCAACAGCAGGGGTACGAATTTCTTTTTCTTCATCGATTAGTTTGGCGTATAATAAATGTGTTTCACGGAATTTCAGCATATGCATCAATCTTGCATGCGCTTTTTTTTCGAAAGAAGCCCTTTCAATCCCCGCTAAATCTGCTTCTGTTCTCATTTCTTCAATCATCTTAAGAACAATTGCGTTAAATAGCTCTGCTTTATTCGAAAAAAAAGTATAAATCGTTCCTTTTCCTACGTTTGCAATTTTTGCAACTTGGTCCATTGTCGTTGCTTTAAATCCAAAAAGCGAAAAAGACTTTGCTGCCGCTTCTAATATTTCTTGTCTACGGTCCATATTGACACCCCCACTTTATTGTAAGCAATGTGACTATAAAACAGTTTCGGTCAACTAGTCATTATAATACACCTTTTTTTATAGAATGCAACCCTTTTGTCTACGTTTTTAACAATAAAAATAGTTGGCAACGAGATGGCTTCGTTGCCAACGTTGGATCATTAAATCTCAGCACCTGGCAGTTCAGTTTCCTCGATTATGACGCCGCGTTTTTTTAATTCTACAATATACGGTTCACCCGGCACGATTTTTTCTGGTGGATAAACACCCCTTTTTGATATTAGGCCACTGCCAATCATCTGCGCCACAATCGATACTGTATTCGCTGTCGCACGTGCCATCGCAGTAATTTGATTTGTCGGATCTTTCTCTGTCACCAAATCATATTCATAAATAAGTGGCAAGCTTGCTTTTTCTCCACTCACAATGACGCGTAAAAGAACAGCGTCTGATTTATCACCTAATCGAAGTTGTGGTGATAAATGTTCTCGCATGACATCACGAACTTTTACTGTTTGACCGTTGACTGTCACATCATTCGTCCGAGATAACAGACCCAGATCAACAAGCAACTGAAATTTTTCGGCATGCCCTGGATAACGAATTGTTTTATACTCAAGTGTTTCAACATGCGCAAATGATTCCGTCAAAGTAGACGTCCCACCCGATGTGTGAAAGGCTTCTAATTCGCTAAAACCATCAAAAATAATCGGTTGTACTTCCGATAAAGAAGGGATTTCTAATAACTCCCCATCCCGAATAACAGCCGATGGGTCCGTATAATGATCAAACACCCCTTCGAGCGAAAAGACAAGATTATAATTGAGTGGCGGTTCTGGTTTGACAGGTATGCCCCCGACAAATAACTTTATGGACTCAACTTTATCGAGCTTACTTGCCCCATAACCAGTTAGTATATTAATCATCCCTGGTGCAACTCCGAGGTCGGGAATGATGGTAACACCTTGCGCTTTAGCTTGTTCCGTAAGGCTAAGGACGGCTTTCGTCGCACCCCCGATATGTCCGCCCAAATCGATGGCATGAACGCCATTTTCAATTGCCATACGCGCAACCTTCTCGTTAAAGGTATAAAAAAGTGCATTGACGACGACATCTCCTAGCGCCATGACTTCTCCTAGTTGCGTGTCATTTTCCGCATCCAATAATAGTACCTCTAACTTGTTCGATTGTAACGTTTGTGCAAATTCTTCAGCTTGCGTCACGTGTAAATCAGCCAAATATACTTTGTTAACGCCTTCACTTTTCACCAAGTCACGCGCCGTTTCTTTTCCCATGAGCCCTGCTCCGAGTACAACAACTTTCATATCGTCATCCCCTTTACATCTGTTTATTCACATTATTCATGTCGAACGCAAGATGTCCCCTAGACGGGTCTGCTTAATGCTTAACGATTTATGAATTATCTATTTGTGCACGCTGCAATTTCCCACTAAAATCAACGTAAATACTCTTCCACTCTGTAAAGACATCAAGTGCTGCAACTCCCGAGTCACGATGACCGTTCCCCGTCCCTTTTGTCCCACCGAATGGTAAGTGAATTTCAGCACCGGTCGTTCCTGCATTCACATAGACAATTCCTGTATCAAGATCTCGCTGTGCCTGGAATACTTTATTAATATCTTTTGAGAAGATCGAGCTAGACAGTCCATAAACGACACTGTTGTTCACGTCAATCGCTTCTTCTAAACTTTCCACTTCTATTAGAGAAATAACAGGCCCAAAGATTTCCTCTTGCGCCAGTCGACTATCCCACCGCACATCGGAAAATAATGTAGGTGCATAATAATGGCCTTTTGACAGCACTCCTTCTTTCAGGATTTCTCCGCCAGCAAGTAGCTTTGCCCCTTCTTGTTTACCAATTTCAACATAGCTTGCAATCTTTTCCAACGCTTTCTGATTAATAACTGGCCCGATTTTGACAGACTCATCCAATCCATTGCCAATTGTCAAAGGTTTCATAGCCTTTAATAGTTTCTGTTCAAGTTCGGCTTTTACATCTTTGTGGACGATAACGCGACTACAAGCAGTACAACGCTGGCCTGCTGTGCCAAACGCGCTCCAAAGAATACCTTCTACCGCTAACTCAATATCCGCATCTTCCATCACAATTACAGCGTTTTTTCCACCCATTTCAAGGGAGACTTTCTTTAAATGACGGCCCCCAGTCTCCGCCACATGCCGACCTGTTTCCGTAGATCCGGTGAATGAAATGACCCTTACGTCAGGATGTTCAATCAGCGCAGTCCCAACTTCAGCGCCGGCACCAAATACAATATTCGCAACCCCTTTAGGTAGACCCACCTCATCAAAAACCTTCGCCATTTCAAAAGCCATTAACGGGGTCTCTGTCGCAGGTTTCCAAATAAACGTATTTCCTGCAACAATGGCTGGAAATGATTTCCACGTAGCTATGGCCACTGGGAAATTCCACGGCGTAATTAACCCAACAACTCCGATGGGCGCACGTACACTCATCGCAAACTTATCTTGTAACTCTGACGGTACCGTTTCCCCAAACATCCGCCTGCCTTCTCCGGCCATATAAAAAGCCATATCAATTCCTTCTTGCACTTCCCCGCGTGCTTCTTCAATTACTTTTCCCATTTCAGTCGTTAGGACTCGTGCTAGATGTTCTTTCTTCTCCTTCATCACGCGGCCAATCTCATATAAATAATCCGCCCGTTTTGGCGCTGGCACAAGCGCCCATTCTTTCTGTGCACGTTTTGCAGCACTCACCGCTGTATCCACATCTTTTGTTGATGAAAGTCTTACTTGTGCAATTTCTTCTCCTGTCGCCGGATTTAAAACCGCAGTATAATGCCCGGTTCCTATTTCCTGCCACTTTCCATTAATATAATTATTCAATTGCATCTCCTAATCCCCTTTCTCGTTCATTCATCCAGTTAATTCCTCTTATCTAATAATTTCGACAAATCATTCTTAACTCCTTCTTTATCTCATATAGAAGAGAGTCAATTACCCATATACGGCTGAAAGCTTACAGTAACAATCCTCGGGAGATAAAGCGCCACTCCTTCACATTATGGAATTACCTTCTTTTACATACCATTACATCAACGTCCATGATCAAATATCATCGGCTCAAGTAGGTAATCAGACAAAAAAAGGACCTGTTACAGTTCTTTACTCCCTAGTTTTCACCTGCTCTTTTAATTGTATTGTAGGGGGCATAGCGTGTTTCGTCCCCACTAACTTAACACCAATAATTTCTTACGAGCATCAATTAAATTCCTCACTATATTTAACCAAAAAAACACCCCCGAAAGTTAGATTGATGGTGCTCACTTTCAGGGATGTTTTTATATCCTTATTTATTTATGCTGATAGCTACTGCAATAGAAGAAAGCCCAACAACAATAGCGAGAGGGATTGCATATGCGTTATGCACTTCAGGTATATAGTTGCTGAAATAAACGATTAGTAACGATACGATTGATAATAGCCATGTTGTGATCAGCAGCAATTTAGTCATATTTTTAATGTCCACATTAATTCCTCTCCTCTGAATATGTGTAAATAGCAGGTGCTCCAACTTTTAGATTGAACGTCTTAGACCAAAGCAATCCATCCCAGTTTAAATGCACGATTTAAAGATGATTTTACAGAAGCTGGAAACGTTCCATCGAAACTAGCCCCTATAACTTCAGTGACATCTTCTGATTTATTAAAAGTCATTCCCCTAGCAACGCTTTTTATATGATATGAGTTTGACAAGTAAGACCACTTCTTTACTATCCCTTGGTCATATACTTTAAATCTATCGTACTCTCCATAATCTTGAGCAGATACACCACCCTCATTAACGTCTAAGGGAACTTATTCGCCCGATAAGTATACTGTAGATTGAATTTTAATTCTCAATGTGTAACCTCCACGTTAAGTTAAAACTGTATTTTACAAGACTTGCAGTATCCGTCTAACGATCAAAAAAGTTGCCTCTTACTACCCCCTTTTCACTTATATTAAGCGCACGCTAGTGTTATTATTTCACTATGACATTAAAGAAGCAATGTAAATTTCCAAGTATTCAGACAAAAGAAGAGGAAGGTTTATTTCTCAATTAATAAATCGTAACTATTGGCTGATTAACTAAAGCAGATATATCTCTAGTCTATTATAGTCGTGTTATTTGCAAACAATTCTTTTTACGAAAACTAGATTTATAGCGTACCGACATTTTACAATTTCAAGTAAAAAAATGAGGCCGGGACAAAACTCTATAAAATGAAAAGACCACGTGAAATCAAGTTCCGAGAACCCTGATTTCACGCGGTCTTTATTCTGACCTTTTTGTTAATTAGGCTAGATTTCCTACTGATGTCCCAGCCTCATTTATTCTCAAATGATCGTCGTACTGCTTCTTAAAATTAATTGATTAATAGCCATATATAACGCGCTTCCTCTACGCTACCTGGTTCAATTTCTTGAAATCTAGGATAAGCAATCGGCTTCGCTTGAAAGGTTTGCAGGTGCATGACATGGCTATTGGCCCCAATTGCCGTCTGCAACATCTCTTCACCGTTTTCAGACACCCCTGCTGCGCCTTCTTGCTCTAACTTCCAATCGAGGTATAAATAAGTCGCATCATTTCCTGAGCCTTTTTCATAACGAATTAAAATTTCTGCCGCTTCCTCATAACGTTTTGCATGAATGAGTGACGCAACCGCTTCGTACCGAGCACCTTGGTGATCGATCTGATTCATTTTAAGTAAATCGATGAATAATGAGGCTGCATCATCATAATCACCTTTTTCAAATAAGTGCACCCCGTACGCAAACGCAGCACGCATAAATGGGCGATTGGGGATATTTTGCCACGGATTTTCGCCGGCCTCAAACGTCCGACTTGCTTCTTTAATCGCGGCTTCATATAGTTGTATTTTTTTTTGTGAATCCGCTTCAATTTCCGCTTGCAATAGTAAAGCATCTGGTAGCTCTGGTGCCAACTCTGCCGCTCTTTTCGCAAGCGCTCGTCTTTGTTCTTCTGTATCTGCTGCATAAGCTTCATAGGCAAGCAGTTGTGCGCGTCCTCCTGCAACAGTCGGTTTCCTTTCAGGTAATACAACCCCACCCGTTGTCATGGACGTTTCCCATAACGCTTTTTCAGTTGGCCTTGGATCCACGCCAATCGCATATAAACGCGCGGCCATTGGTTCATCGCCTGTATTCATCATCTCTTCGTACAAAGTGGCTAATTTTTCTGCATGGGCAGCTACGCCTTCTATAGATGATTCGTAGGTCTCTATTATGGATGCTTCATCCAGCCCCGTACCTTGTACAACACCTATGTCAATACCTGTTTTGATTGCCGCCGCTATGAAATCGGCTTCCACTTCAACGACTGGGTTCTCGTTTAAGAAATAAGCCACACTTAATTTATGCATAATTTCACGCGCATCTGTCGTTTGTTCTAACTGACGAAGCGCCGTGTCAAAGGCTGTTAGTGCACTGAGTTGTTCCTCGACAAGTACTTCTTCTATTAACTCGTTCATCGACGCCATACTTCTTTTGATGAACAGTTCATAGATAATGAGCGCATGTTCTTTAACGAATTCAACTTCCGATTGTTCAGGAGTTGCTTCTCTTAATTCTACAAGTGATTTTTTCGTTTGTTTGCTCCATTTCGCTAAAAATAACATTGAGGATACTGGTGCGATTGCGTTTTCTCCTTGACGCACATCTTTGAGGACGACGCCAAACAATAACGTACCAACGTCTGCTGGCATCCCTTCATGTCGCGTCAACTTATATTCCTGTTCTCCAAACAATGCTTTGATATAAATATTCTTTTCATCTATTCCTGTAATTTCACCAAGCAACAAGATTGGTTCTTGCCATTCTTTTAGCACATCTAGTACAGCTTCGCGTTTTACCTGTTCTAATTGTGTTTTTATGTGCGCGCGCCAATCTTTATTGTTTTCAACAAATAAATAAAACTCACTTGCGGCTTCTTCTATGTCCGTATGCTCCCAACTTTCACTCAGTTGTTGCATCCACTTTCGCATCACCAGTTGCATTTCTTTTTTATCTTCACCTTGTGGATAAGCATCAAAAAAACTTGTTAAAACCCCGTCTAATTCTTCATTCACGATCATGTTGACTAAGTCAGTTCCTGATGAACCACAGCACTTTTTATATTTCTTCCCGCTTCCACAGTGGCACGGGTCATTACGTCCAATCATTTTAGTTCCTCCTCAGATTTCCCCTTCATATACCGACCATTCGGCCAGCATCTACTCCATGAATCCAATCTTTTAGGGATTACCATTATTTTATGAAATTGCCTCATGCACAAAATTCTTACTTCTTTCATTATACCTATTTTTCATTGTCTTGTTAGAATTTCGATATAAAAAACCACATCTATCGACTTTATCAGCCAACAGATGTGTTATGAAACGATTATTTAGTTGTTCGCTTCAACCATTTGTATTTAATCGCCATTAAATAAATGATAAACGAGAAGACAAACGCCAGCACAATGAATAACCAACCTTGCGAATTCAACACAAGCATAGGCGCGAAAGTCACCAGTAAAATCTCTACAGGTGCGATGGGAATATAAGCTAAACTATAATCATCTAACGTTTTACTTTCCCCTTTAGGATCTACAATTCTAAGCAAAGCAATTCCCATTGCAACTGTACCTGTGATCCATCCCCAAGTGAAAATACCTTTTTCAAACCAATATTCCGAGAAGAACTTCTTCGAAAGAATGGCAAAAAAGACATACGCATAAAGTAAACCAAATAAAAACAGCAAAATTAGCGGAAGCGCATAATCAACCACAACAGAGAGGCTAATCGACCCGATGCCAAATGCTACAAGAATATCCGTCGCGCTCCCACTTATGCGATTCACGACATCCACACTAACATATTTTTCGGTATTCGAAGCTGTCAATATTTTCTTTACAAACAGTCCGACAATAAACGCCAACGAGAATGCGGGAATCACGACACTTGGCAATAACATCGCACCTAATTGACTTAAATAATACCCACCCATCGCGATGATTGTAATAATCGCGAAATGAAATACATAAGGATCAATTGAAATTGACGATACCGTGTCCGTCTCAGATTTCACTCTTGATTCAGGAGGAATTAAACCAGTTCGAAGATCATTCGGTAGTTCATCAAACGACGCTAAAAAAGAGGTATGACCCTTCGCTGAACCTCGTTTAATAAAGAGTATCCCAATTAGAATCGCACTCATAATCCCCACCGTTGCAGAAGTCATTGCGAGTGAAGTTGCTTCTGCCCAACCATTTTGTTCAAATGTCGC